>JAKIZQ010000061.1:0-3506 GCA_022707945.1 Bdellovibrionales bacterium | reverse complement strand
TTTGTGATGCAACAGATAGAGGACAAATAGAAGAACTTATAACGCTTGGGGAACTTGCTTCTTATGCAAGGGATAAGAACGTACAAGTAATGATAGAAGGTCCTGGGCACGTACCTATCCAAGATATAAAGATGAACATAGAATTACAAAAAAGACTTTGTAACGGCGCTCCTTTTTATGTGCTGGGTCCTCTTACAACAGATATAGCTCCCGGATATGATCATATAACCTCTGCAATAGGTGGAGCAATGGCGGCCTCTTATGGCGCAGATTTTTTATGTTATGTTACTCCAGCTGAACACCTTTTACTTCCTACTCCACAAGATGTTTATGACGGGGTTATTGCGGCGCGTATAGCAGCACATTCAGGGGACATAGGTAAAGGTATTCCAACAGCGATAGAAAAAGATAGACTTATGAGTAAATATAGAAAAGAACTTAATTGGGAAGGAATGTATTCTGTAGCGATAGATCCTGTTCTTGCAAAAGAAAGAAGAAATAAAAGTGAGGCTGGCAACGAAGATGTTTGCACTATGTGTGGGGATCTTTGTGCCATAAAGAACTTTAATGAATCTGTCACAGGCAAAGAATAATACTACACCAATAGTGCTTAGTTACGCTGGGCTTGATCCTAGTGGTGGAGCTGGTGTTTTTGCAGACATAAAAACTTTTACTATGTTAGATGTTTGGGGAATGGGTGTGGCAACTGTTCTTACCTCTCAGGACCATAAGAATTTTGGTGGTATAGTAGCTGTAGATAAGGATTTTTTAGAAAAACAACTTGAGCAGATATTTTCTGGAAGAAAAGTGTCTGGTGTTAAGATAGGTTTAATAAATAAAACATATCAAGCAGAGCTTATATATTTCTTTATAAAAAAATACGCACCAGAGCTGGTCGTTCTTGACCCGGTGGCATTTTCATCCAGTGGAGAGGTTTTTTGGGAAAAAGAAGTTAAAGATTCTGTCATCAAATATCTTTTGCCTGTTTGTGATGTTGTTACTCCTAATCTTAAGGAAGCAAGAATGATACTTAACATGCAAGAAGCAGGTAAGAGGGAACTAGCAATAGGGATAAACAGGGAATTTAGATGTAAAGTTGTTGTTACGGGTGGAGATGTTCCAAATGCTGGGCACATATTGGATGTTTTTTACGACGGTGTAAGATTTGAAGAAAGAAAAGCCGATTTTATAGATATAGAACCAAATGTAAAACATGGTACAGGCTGTGTTTTTTCTTCGGCAGTGTGTGCATACATGACTAGAGGAATGGATTTTATGGAAGCATGTTCTTTAGCTTCATTATTTGTAGAAAAAACCATTAAGCATCATGTGGTATTTGGTGAAAAAGATGGTGCACTTAATCATAATTTTAGAGGCTTATGGATATGAACATATATATTAATGGCGAATTGAAAACTTTAAATGTTGGGACAGAACTTGATTGTGAATCACTGTTAAAAAATATTGGTTTGGATAAGAACGGACTAGTGGCAGAAATAGATGGCAAGGTCTACACCGTTGATAAATTCAGTACAGCCATAATAAAAGAAGGGTCTCACGTTGAATTGATAAGAATAGTCGGTGGTGGATGATGAGCCCTGATAAACTAATAATAGCCAATAGGTCGTTCGGAAGTAGATTATTCCTTGGAACAGGTAAGTTCTCTTCTGTTAGGATTCTAAAGGATGTAATAAATGAAAGTAACTCAGAAATGATCACTGTTGCTTTAAGACGTGTCGATATTAATTCTAAAGATGATGGTATCATATCTGCTATAGATAGGAGCAAGCAAGTGTTGCTTCCTAACACTAGTGGAGCAAGAAATTCAGAAGAAGCAATAAGGTTAGCTAGAATTGCAAGAGCTGGGGGCTGTGGGGATTGGATAAAACTAGAAGTAACACCAGAGCCAAGGTATCTTCTACCAGATCCAATAGAAACACTAAAGGCCGCGGAGCAATTAGTTAAGGATGGTTTTATAGTACTTCCGTATATCAATGCAGATCCCATATTGGCAAAATATTTGGAAGAAGCAGGTTGTAGCGCCGTTATGCCACTTGGTTCTCCTATAGGATCTAACAGAGGTATAAAGACTATAGATTCAATAAGGATCATAATAGAGCAGAGTAACGTGCCTGTAGTAGTAGATGCAGGACTTGGTGCTCCGTCTGATGCAAGTCTTGCTATGGAACTTGGTGCAGATGCTGTTCTTGTTAATACAGCTATAGCTTCGGCTAAAGACCCTGTTATGATGGCTCTAGCTTTTAAAGAGGCTGTGGTAGCAGGTAGGAGAGCATATATGGCAGGTCTTGGTAAAAGAAGTCTTTATGCCAATGCTTCTAGCCCAACGACTGGTGTAAGTGAATTATCTTCTTCCGAAACCAAGTTTTAACATTCCAAAATATTCATTGTAAGGACATGTTGAAGGAGCCATCTTTCTGTATTCAAAATCAAAGCCGATCAATGCATACAAGGTATCAGACGTTGCTATCTTGAAGTCTATGCTAGTGCCAATCACGTATGCACTTTTTATCTCAAAATTAGCTCTTGTAGATTTGAATATGTATTCACCGCCTAAACCAAAATCTAGACCGTAATCTTGGCTGTTTATTATGTGTACAGCGGCCTTTGCTCCAATTAACTTGTTAGATACTCTACTAAGGTATCCGGTAGTATTATCTCTGTTGTAGTAGTGGATATCTTGTTTAAAGCCGTAATAGATGTCTCCACCCAATATGTAATCCTGTCCAATGCGAACACCTAGAGCACCGTTATATACTGCACTGCTGTCAGCGTCTAAGACGAAACCATCTGGTTCTGCATATTTAAGAGTATGTATGCCTCCGTTAATAAAAACACCCATATTCTTCATAAAATTCCAGCCTACCTCTGCGCTACCACCAAAACCTATCTTTGAAGTTAATTTAAATGGCAGATCAAAAGTGTCTGTACCTCTTATATGTTGCATAGTTATATTTAAAGAGGTTAAAAACGTAAATTCGCTAGATCTTCTTTCTTCGTCAGCAACAACAGGAGCAGGTTCTGGTGCAGGAGCTGGTTGCTCTAGCGTGAGTACTGGTTCAGGTGTAGGTTCTGGCAATACAACTGGTTCTGGCTCTTTTACTGCAAATGCGTCCATATTGATGTTCTTTTTATTCTGTTGGTACAGTGTTGGTTTTCTTTTTATCTTTTTAGCATATTTACTTTTTGATTTTTTGTATGTTCCGCTTTGTGCGTCTATAGAAGTAATAGAAGTAAAAGAGATTACTGCAACTAGTAAAAATACCAGATATTTCATAGGACCTCCAAAAAAACAAAAAAACGAGTTGTCTTAAAAGCTCTTAAGACTTAATAGTAATATTGACATGTTTTATGAGCAAGTAAAAAAAATGGATTTTAGTGATATTAGTGCGCAGATACTTGACGCAAGGCCTAGCGTAGAACAAGTTATTTCTATCCTGAACAGGGCAGAGTCCCTTGAAAAATTAGAAGCTGAAGATCTTTTATTG
>JAKIZQ010000060.1:6278-6576 GCA_022707945.1 Bdellovibrionales bacterium | reverse complement strand
TATTCATGGTATTTTCAACAGTATGAGTTGAGTGTTGCTTTGTCTGCATTAGACCTTGCCACACCGTATGGAATAAAAACAAAATTCTTGGGTAGTACTACAGGGGACAGACCACCTATCATGCCAGCAAGGGTGGTTGCTGGAGCTGGTTTTTTGGTGCCAAATGTATTCTCTAATTTTAAGTTAAGGACCAATCTTGATATAGTTAAATCGCTTACAAGGAACGAGACCAGTATTCTGGATTGGATACATTGGGGCATGGAACTTAAGTTCCCTATGTACCTTGCTATTAGAGGCG
>JAKIZQ010000060.1:0-6268 GCA_022707945.1 Bdellovibrionales bacterium | reverse complement strand
AAGGGTACTGGACTGCAGGACTAAGTGTTACTTACTGGTGGCTTGAGGCAAGTTTTGCTACCTATGCAGAGAATACAGCGATATATGATAAAGATCTTGGTAGAATGCAGTCCAATAGAAGATATCTCTTCCAGTTTAGTTTCTTGATGTAATAGGTAATTAAGTCTCTTCACTTGAGTCTACGGTTTTGACCACACTAAAGCCTCGTCTCACTAAAAATGCAAATGTGCATTTTTTAACGCTCGTCTTGGCTAGTGTGGTGCCCAAAACCTCCGACAGTTCGTTCAGAGACTTAATTACCTATTACCCATGGATGCAAGGCTTTATTTGTTAGAGAAAAGATACTTTGTTACTGAATCTATGAGTTTTTCTGAACCGAACTTGACTGGGTCAGTAGCAGGAAGACCAGTTATGTCTTCTGCACGTTTTATCTCGTCCAAGGCCTGTTCTTTACTAAGATCAAAACAGTTGAGTGATATTCCAACGATTTTTGTTTTATTAACTATGGATGAAATATCTTCGTGCATACGTATCATGAATTTATAGTCTGGGATGTTTATGTCTGTGTAACGGAGTTTTTTTCTTGAAGGGACATGGCAGAATACCATCGCATCTGGCGCTGTACCATGTATGAGTCCAAGTGTTACTCCAGAATATATTGGTTGGAAGATGGAACCTTGTCCTTCTACAAAAACTATGTCGTTGTCTTTTTCAGCTAGTATTAATCTTTCTACAGCCCCAGGTAAAAAATCGCATATTACTCTGTCCACGGCGATGCCACTACCTTTTATTAGTATTCCTATTTGTCCTGTAGCTATAAAACTACTGTTAAGACCTTTACCTTTAGCAAGTTTATTTAGCTCCAGAGTGGTCAACATTTTACCTATATTGCAGTCAGATCCAACGGTGAGCACTCTTTTTGCTTTTGTCTGTAATACTTTTAAAGAAAATAATTCCAGATCACTGGGAACTACCCTTATATTGTATATTACAGCTTTGCTGTTCTTGAACATGGTCTTATATTCTGTGGAATCAGCGTCTACACCACCTAATTGAGAACTTATTTGCGGTATAGTACCAAAATTTATGTGTAGCGGATTTATTATATCTATATTGTTCTTTATTGCAGAAACTATCTCTTCTATCCAGCGACTAGGAAGTGTACCTTCTGGAAGCACCATGCAAAGCACCAGCGCATCTGTATCGTTCTTTAAATCAGCTACGCTGTTGACTACTTTTAGACCAGAATCAGAATAAATATTTGGCTTATTTTCTGAGTGAGTGTTGTCTATCAGAAAAGCACAGTCTGATCTTCTATATCTTAAAAGGGCAGACGCTGTCTTGGATTGAAAGATATCTTTTGCCCCTTCTACCATTAAAGCCGCTTTTTTAAAGTTTTTCATAAGCAAGGATTTATGCCACAAGAAAAAAGAAATATAAAGTATTATAGTCTTATCTTTGTTGGATGCATTTTAATGAATCTTTTGTGTCATCAAAGAACCTTGAACCACATTCCGTTGCATCATCCTGCTCATAAATGCTATCTGTGTGATTGTAGCGAAAGGTTCTTGCCATTTGGAGTTCTTCTTCTGAAGGCTGGAATGGTATTTCATCAGCCATCAAATTAAAGGATAGTGTTATTAAGAGGCTTATTAATATCTTCATGTCTTTACATATCGGACCTTTAATCATATAACTTTAGTTTAGTCATAAAGATAGCTATAAAACCGCGATAATATTTGACCTTATTGGCCTTACATGTTACTTTTCCTGCCAGTTTTGGCTTTAAGGAGGAACACATAAAAAATGAAACAATCTTATAAGACCATAGCATTGTGGTTAGTAATGTTACTTATCTTTATAGGAGTTTTTAGGACTTTCGATGGACACAAACAGTCCAGCATGGATCTACCTTTTTCTACCTTTGTAAAGGATCTTGAATCTGGAAAAGTTGCAGAAGTAACTTTTAAGGGTACTCAAAAGATACAGGGAAAATTTAAACCAGACTACAACGAGGGTAAATATTTTAAAACAGTTGGAACTACAGGGGACGAAGCCTTTAAGCTTGTAAGGTCTTATGGTATTACTCCAAACTACGAGGAAGAAGAAAAATCCCCGCTTTGGCAACAGATACTAATTAACTGGGGACCGATGATACTTTTATTCGTGCTGTTCTTTGCATTTATGCGTCAGCTTCAGGCTGGTGGTGGAAAAGCAATGAGCTTTGGAAAAAGTAGGGCACGTCTTTTAAATGAATCAAAAAAGAAAGTTTCTTTTAAGGACGTAGCAGGTGTTGATGAGGCTAAAGAGGAATTAAAGGAGTTCGTTGACTTTCTTAAGGACCCTAAAAAATACACAAAACTTGGTGGAAGGATACCAAAGGGAGTGCTTTTAGTTGGTGCACCAGGTACAGGTAAAACACTACTTGCTAGGGCTATAGCAGGAGAAGCAGATGTTCCATTTTTTAGCATAAGCGGTTCTGATTTTGTTGAAATGTTCGTTGGAGTTGGTGCAAGCAGAGTAAGGGACCTTTTTGAACAAGGTAAAAAGAATGCTCCTTGCATAATATTCATAGATGAAATAGATGCTGTTGGAAGGCACCGTGGAGCAGGTCTTGGTGGTGGTCATGATGAAAGGGAACAAACACTTAACCAATTGCTTGTTGAAATGGATGGTTTTGAACCTAATGAAGGAGTTATCTTAATATCAGCGACTAACAGACCAGATGTACTTGATCCTGCACTCTTAAGACCGGGAAGATTTGATAGACGTGTAATAGTTAACAGACCTGATGTTAGAGGAAGGAAACAAATATTAAAAGTCCATGCGGGCAATAAACCATTAAATGACGACGTTAATCTTGAGACCATAGCAAGAGCTACTCCAGGTTTTACTGGTGCCGACCTTGAAAGTCTTATGAACGAAGCGGCTTTAATAGCGGCAAGGGACGGAAGAACTAATATTTGTATGCACAGCGTTGAACGTGCAAAAGATAAGATAATAATGGGTGTTGCAAGAAAAAGTATGATAATCAGCGAAGAAGAGAAGAAAACAACAGCTATACACGAAGCAGGCCACACAATACTTGCAAAACTTGTAGAAGATGCAGATCCAATACACAAGGTAACTATAATACCTCACGGAATGGCAATGGGTGTAACCCAAACACTTCCAGAGGATGACAGGTATCTTTTAAAGAAGAGCAAGGCTATTGCAGATATCAAGGTGTTGATGGGTGGAAGGATAGCAGAGGAAGTTGTGTTGGCTATACAGACTACTGGAGCAAGCAACGATATAGAACGAGCCTCTGACATAGCAAGAAAAATGGTATGTGCTTGGGGTATGAGTGAAAAAATGGGTCCACTAAGATGGGGCAACGAGCACGAGCAAATATTCCTTGGAAAAGAATTTGCTACAGTTAAGAACTATAGCGAAGAAACAGCTAAAATGATAGATGCAGAAGTAAAAGATATAGTTGTAAAATGTTATAAAGAAGCAACAGATCTTATTTCTAAGAATAAAGAAAAACTACTCAAACTTTCTGACGCACTATTGGAAAGAGAAATGCTTAGTGCAGAAGAAGTTGATATGTTGATGAACGGTGGTTCTTTGCCACCAAAAAAAGAGGCTGTTAATGCAAGCGTATCGGATAACTTACAGGGATGATAAACGGCTAAAAGAAATAATAAATTCTGTGGGCGTGGAGCCTGCGGCATTACTAGGGCTTTGTGCAAAAGCACAACATCTTAATATAATGTTAAAGAGTGTTAAGACCTCTTGGGCAAACATAATAAAACAAGAAATGCTTGCTTGTGGTGGAGATGCGGCAATAAGTAGACACAGCTATGCCTGTAAAGAACCTTTTACCGACGTTATTTTAATGGGAACAAAAGCCCAGCTTGATCGTTTCGTTAGAAAAATGAAACAACAACCAGATTGTTTTAATCTGTTGGTGAACTCTGTAGAACTTGCTTTAGGTAGCGACGTAGCTATCGTAAATATAGGCAGTAAAAGATATGATCTTTCTAAGGATTTTGTTGTTATTGGGATATTGAATATAACTCCAGATTCATTTTCAGATGGAGGAAAGTTCTTTAATTATGATTCTGCTATGAAGCGAGTAGAAGAACTTGTATCTGCTGGAGCTAATGTAATAGATGTGGGAGGAGAATCAACCCGTCCAGACAGCAACGTAGTAACAGAACAAGAAGAGATGGAAAGGGTCCTCCCAATAGTGAAGGCTGTTCGTTCTAACTTTGATGTGAATGTTTCTATAGATTCATATAAACCACAGGTAATAAAAGAAGCTTTAAAACTTGGAGCAACCCTCGTTAATGATATAAGTGCTGGTTCTGCAATAGAGCCTGTAATAAATGAAATACAGCAAAGCGGTGCAAGTGTTCTTGCTATGATGAATAATTCCACTAAAGGATTTAGGGGAGAAACTCCAGACACTGATAGAGATGACCCTGTTGGTCTATTCATGGATTTTTGTCAAAAGAGCAAAGAAAGGTTCTTGAACTATGGGCTAGATCCTGAAAGGTTAATAATGGACCCAGGTATAGGCTTTGGCCTTTCAATTAACGATACAAGTAACTTGCTACATGGTATTGGATCTGTTACGTCGCTGGGTTTTGCCGTTTGTGCAGGGATAAGTAGAAAATCATATGTTGGTAAGATAAGTGGTCTAAATATTGACACTAGGGACCCTGTTTGTAACGCCATATCATTGTATTTGATGGAGCGGGGTGTTAAAATATTTAGGACGCATGACCCAGAGGGTCTAAAAGGGGTTATAAAGGCCTTTAATGCGATACAAGGAGTATCAAAGTGCTGGATCTGATAGCAAAAGATGCTATTTCTAGCTTTAGATGGATAGACGCTGTTGATATTATCGTTGTAGCTTTTATAATATACAAATTATTGGTGCTTATTAGAGGCACTAGAGCAGTACAGGCTTTGGTAGGCCTTGTAGTTTTTGCATCACTTTATGTTATTTCTGTTTCTTTTGGACTTATTACCTTGCACGAAATATTAAGAAGGTTCTTTAGTTATCTTGTCATCATAATAATCATAGTGTTCCAAGACGATATTAAAAAATTGTTAGCCAAAATAGGAAAGGCTCCTTTCTTTAATATTGGTCAACAAAAAAGCGATCAAGAACATTTTATAGAACAGTTAGTAAAGTCTTGCATTTCTCTTTCTAGGAAGAAGATAGGTGCTCTTATCGCTATAGAAAGAAGTATTTCACTCGTTGATGCGGTAGAAATAGGTACTAATTTCGATGCAGAATTAAAACCAGAACTTATAGCAAGTATATTTTCTACTTCGTCCCCTATGCATGACGGAGCTGTATTAATAAAGGATGGAAGGCTCTTTGCGGCTGGATGTTTTTTGCCTCTTACAAATAGTACTGGAATAGAAAAAACACTTGGAACAAGACATAGGGCGGCAATAGGTTTGGCAGAGGTTACAGATGCTGTCGTTATAGTCGTTTCTGAAGAACAAAGACAAATGTCAGTTGCTGTAGATGGTAATTTAATAAGGTCCCTTGATGGTCCTGAACTAAGAAAGACCCTGTATGAAATATTTGGTGGAAAGGGGAAAAAATAATGCCTAAGAAGATCCGTTCACACCATTATAAGAGAATGATCAAAAATATATTCCTAAAGGATTTGCATTTAAAATCTTTGTCGTTGTTGTTGGCTATTGGGCTTTGGTTTACTGTAACAAGTTCAGAAAGAGTTGAGTCTGTTAAAAGAGTTGCAATAAATTATGTTACAGCACCAGGTTTTGTAGTTAGTGACGATACCCCAAAATTTATTGATATTAAATTGAATGGTCCAAGAATATTCATTAGAGAAGTAATGGATAGACGTGAATTCATAAAACTGGATATACGTGGAAGAAAAGAAACTCAGTTCGTCTATAAATTTTATTCGGACATGATGAACCTTCCGATAGGTGTTAAGGTGTTAGAATATTATCCTGCAGAGGTTAATATAAAAGTAGAGAAACTAGGAAGAAAAAAGGTAAAAGTTATCCCTAGTATAGTCGGTGAACTTATTAGTGGTTATAGATTAGAAGGGGTTAAGATAGAACCAACAGAACTTGAAATATCTGGTGCAGAACTTGCTTTGAACGGAACTGACGAGCTTTATACACAAGTAATAGATATCAGTAAATACAAGGTTCCAATGAGGATAGAGACTACTCTGGATAAACGTTATTACAAACAGTTCAGTAATTTTTCTGCAGAACGTTTTAC
>JAKIZQ010000005.1 GCA_022707945.1 Bdellovibrionales bacterium | reverse complement strand
CATACTCTTACGACCGTGGTAGCGGATATAGTAAAAAAATACTATCAGCAGATGGGCAAAGAGGTTTATTTCCTTACGGGCACCGACGAGCATGGGGAAAAAATAGCTTTAGCAGCTCAAAAGGCAGGAAAAACCAACAAGGAATTTGTTGATGACAACTCTAACAGATTTAGGTCTGTTTGGGACCTTATGGGTATATCATATGATGATTTCATAAGAACTACAGAGGACCGACATAAAAAGGTAGTATTAGATCTGCTTCAAAAACTATATGAAAGCGGAGACATATATTTTGCTTCTTATGAAGGTGATTATTGTCTTGGTTGTGAAAGGTTTATTAGTGCATCTGAACTAGTAGATGGTAAATGTCCAGCTCACAACACAGAACCAAAAAAAGTTAAAGAAGAAAATTATTTTTTCAAAATGTCAAAATATGCTGAAGCCCTAAAGAAAGAATTTGAGAGCAGGCCAGATATAATTCGTCCTGAATGGTACAGAAAAGAAGTTCTTGGATATCTTAATGAGAAAATAGATGATCTATGTATTAGTCGACCAAAGGACAGGGTTGATTGGGGGATAGAACTACCATTTGATAAAAGATTCGTTACATATGTTTGGTTTGATGCATTGATAAATTATATTAGCGCCATAGGTTATCCTGATGATGGATACAAGAATTATTGGGATGTGTGTGAACATTTTATAGCTAAAGACATACTAAGAACTCACACGGTGTATTGGGGAACTATGCTTATCGCTTGTGGTATACCTATATATAGACATCTTAATGTTCATGGATATTGGAACATGTCTGGAATGAAAATGTCTAAATCTTTAGGTAATGTTGTTGAGCCATCTTCATTTAAAGAAAAATATGGGGACGAAGGATTAAGATTTTTTTTTCTTAGAGAAATGAGGTGGGGAGAAGATTCTGACTTTACTTTAGAAAGATTTATCTCTAGGTACAACACTGATCTTGCCAACAACTATGGCAACCTTATAGCTAGAACTTTAGGTATGGTAGAGAAATATTATCCAGACAGCGAATACATTGATATTAAAGAGGTGCTAAATAAAGACAGTCAGTTAAAAAGTATGATGGAGCAAGCTATTGTTTCTTATGAAAATGATTTTAGAAAGTATGAATTTCACAAAACGATGGATCATTTGTGGTCTTTGTTCGACTATGCTAACAAGTTTATAGCAGATAGCAAACCGTGGGACATAGTAAAGAGTGGTGATAAAAAAGCCCTTGATGAAATAATAATTCCGATCCTGGAGTTAATAAGATTGTCCGCTTATATGATTATGCCCGTTATGCCAAAAACATGTTCACAGATACTTTCGGAATTAGGTTTTTCGGAACCATCAAAATTGGTGTTTAAAGATTTTTGTAAATGGGGCTCTGTAGATAGGATAAAATCTAAATATGTTGTTAAAAAGTTCTTTAACAGGATAGAAGAAGAAAATAAGGGGGCTTGATCATGAAGAAGATATTTTTATTTTTTATATCTCAGCTTGTCTTTGCTGATCTTGCGTATGGAATAGTTAAGCTTAAAGATGTTTCTCAAAGTGGATATGGTTCTACAGGTATAGTAAGGGTTGAATTCAATGGTAACTATAAAAAATCTAAGGCTGATGTTGAATACAAAGACGACAGAATAGAAATAGTATTGAAAGATGTCTTTTCTTTGCCTCCTAACAGGGTTTATAAAGTTTCTTCAGAAAAGTCTTCTGTATCAAAAATAAGTTCTAAATTGTTGCCGGGTAATATTATAAGGGTAAGTGTATATTTTAGAATACCTTTGGATGTTATACAAAAAACATCTAATATAGAAGTAGATGATAACATACTTAAGTTCACTTATAAAACCGCACTAGATGAACCAGTAGCTTCTGCTGAGCCTAGCAACGAAAAGCCTGTTGATGCATATGCTTTAGCTATGCAGGATAATGGCAATAATGGTATTCAAGATAATGGGTCAACCGAAGATCAGAATGCGAACGCGATCAATGGATCTGATATAAATGAAAACGTGATAACTGATAAGGCCAAAGAGGTTTCAAAAGCTGGTCCATCTTTGTTGAGTGTTGCAAAAATATGGAAAATATTAAAGGGAGCTTTAGTACTTTTGCTAGTAGTGGTGTTTTCTATAGGAGTATTTTATCTATATAGAAGATACTCTTCTGGGATGTCAGAGAGTATGAATTTATCTTTTGGTAGATCTGAACCAGTATCTGATAACAACAAGACTGTTAAAGACATGAATAAAGTCGTGCAAGATAATTTTAGATCTGTCATTCCTAACACTAATACGGGCTATACACCGACCAACAATCAAATAAAAGTATTAAGTAGCCTTAATCTAGATCATGGAAAAACAGTACATGTGGTTGAGTATATGGGAGAAAAGATGCTTATAGCAACGAGTAAAGATAGTGTTACCATGCTGTCTAAACTAGATATGAAGTCTGGTTCTATTAACAATGAACAGCCAGACCTTTTTAAGAATCCAAAATTTAAAGATAGGTTCGGTAGCGATTTTTAATTACTTGCTCCAGAATCCGTCGTCTTTACCAAAGCCGATGGCTTGTCCGCTTATAAGTAAATTGAATGTGATATTGTATTGTATGCCTGGTTTATCATATGGATCTGTTGCTGCAAGTTTAATGAACCAACAAGAAGATGGAGGATAATATATTACGTCTGCATACTTGTCTTGAATCTTATCCTTTAGAGTACCTTTTATTGTGTTGTTCAATATAAATCTTGTGTTGAAACCAAAACGCCATATTCTAAAACCAAGCCTTAGTTTGAATTGATCTATGTTGTAAGAAGGGTCTGTCTTGTCGTGATAATATCCCACTCCTAGATATGTTTCTCGTTCACCGAAAAATAATTCACTACTTGTTCCAAGTTTTTTTGTATATACGTTGTAGAAATTAGATAAAAGTATATTCATCCATTCGTATGTAGCCAGAATATCAGATCTTAAATATCCGAATGGTGTCCCTGTTTTATCTAGAAAGTCGTATGTCTGATAAAGCCTCCATTGTAAAGGTTGTATTATGGCATAATTTTCATCAGTATCGATAGTATCTTGTTTTTTCCTTGCTCTGTGATCTCTTTCTCTTAGACCAAGAAAATCTTCTTTTGATGATGTTTTCATACTAGGATCAAAAGAACAAGAGGAACAGTTTTCATCTTGTTCTTCTTCGACATCTTCTTCGTCTTTGTTTGGGTCAATAAAATCTTTTATATATTTAGCCATTATTCTGTTGTTGATACCGTAAGTTATAATGTTGGTTTTTCCTATGCTGTCTATTGAGTCGAACATCGGTGAATTTATATTTCCATTCGTGTTATCAAAAAATGGATGATCTGATTGATCTACCCACGGAATTATATGATAGTTAACGAATGGCTCAATTGTGTGTTTGATAGATCTATATTGTTTGTCTTCTCCTCTTTTGTATATTCTAGATATTTCAGAACTTATGTTAGCCATTATGTCAGCATAAGTCCTGTTGGCATGTCCATCTTCTTTAAATATATAGTGATCATATCTTACTCCTGCTTGTGGCGTTATTTTTATGAAGTCTGTAGCTATTGGTAAAGATATCCTTGGGTAGACATCTACTCTTTGTCCTTTCCTTATAAATTCATTATTGTCGAATGAATTGTTGTTGTTTATATCGTCAAAATAAGGTCCAGACCTATATATGTTAAGATAAGACACGTCTCCTTCAAACATTAATGCTGATAGTTTGGCCTTGGCTAGTTTTACTCTTAATTCTGGCAACTTCTGTAGTTGCATTCTGTTGGAATCCATGGGGTTTCTGCTTAAAAGGTCCTCGTAGTAATCAGCTTCAGCAATGTAAGCTATGTTTGGTGTGTATGTGGTTAAAAGGAATTTGCTCTCTAATGCTGGGTCTGCTCTACCTTCCATTTCATCTGGAAAATCCCTTGGGATGTTATCATCGCTAACATATCTTAACTTTATTTTAGTGTAAGTTGTGTCAGCTAATTTAAATTGTTGATCTAGTTTTGCTCCATGACGTTGTTTCTTTCCAAGTGGTTCTCCATTATATATAGTTTCAGAGAATTTTTTATCGTCAATATGGAAGTAATTCAACTCAGAGCCAGATTCCTCTGCAAAAGCTGATCTGAATTCAAAGCCTTCTTTTAGTCCTCTGCTGCCATAATGCCCAAGAGTAAATGTGGCGTCGTGGCTTCTTGATATTGCCCAAAAGAAAGACTCATCTATATTAAATCCATCGGTCCCAAAACCAAAATCTGGAGGTAAAAGACCAGACTGTCTTTCATCTTTTATTGGAACGACAAGATATGGCAGATACGTTATTGGTAGACCAAAGGTCTCGATGACCACGTCTTTCATGTGGGCATATTCCCCGTTGGTAAGATCTATGTTGTTGCCATAAAGACGCCAGTCTGGTGGTTTGTTAGAACAACTTGTATATCTTCCTTCCTTGATCAGATATCTTTCTTTGCTAACTCTATTTATTTCTGCCCCTTCAAAGATGTCTTTTTTATTACTTATTGTCCCGTCTAATATTTTCCCTTTTGGCGAATTAAGGTTGCCAGTTATTTTTGATGCTTTTATGTTGGTCCCCTGAGCATCATAATCTACATTGCCTGTAGCTTTAAAATCCTGTGTTTGTGAGTTCATTTCAACATGGTCAGCTTTTAGGGATGTATCATTGTATAGTATTTTTACATTACCATCTAACGTGACTTTGTCTCCAGACGCTTTTCTTGAATATGTGTCCGCAGAAAATCTTGGTCCAGTGTTTTGTGAAAAAGAAGAAGAGATCAAGATTGATATTATGATTAAGAACATTTATTCATGCTCCTAGTAGTCTGTTAAAATATTGGTAATTGTATATTGAACCAGTTAACAGAATTATTCCATTGCTGTCTATTATCTTATTAAAACAATCCATATGGTCTTTGCATATGACGAGCTTGTCAGGATGTCTAGTTAAAGAAGTTAGATAATCTGTTTTTTTGAGTTCCCTGTCTTTGATCTTTGTTGGTATAAGGTATACCTTGTCTGAGAAACTAGAAATTATGTCAATCATTGAATTGTAATCCTTGTCTTTCATGAAACCACAACCAGTATAGATGCTCTTGTCTTTATAATTATCCTTCATAAATTTTGCTGTTGCCAACATTCCTTCTACGTTATGACTTACATCTAAGATTATCGTTTTTCCTTTGAAAACTCTCTTTTCAAGCCTTCCTTTCCATTGAGTGGAATCTATAGCTCTTTGTGTTTCATCTTTGTCGGTAATTACTCCCAATGATCTAGAAGCCATTATTGCGCATGCTGTGTTAATTATTTGGTGTTCACCTTCTAATTTATTTACAAGACCCTTGAGGACAATATTCTTATTCTCAAAAATATCAAAAGTGCCTTTTTCGTTTATCTGTATATCAAAATCCTCTCCCATCGATAGTATCTTAGATGTTTTTATTTTTTCAGCCTCTTTTTTTAGTATATCCATACAGTTTGTTTTTGAAATTATAACTTTTACCCCTTTTTTAAATATGCCTGCTTTTTCAAGAGCTATCTTTTCAAGTGAATTCCCTAAATATTGCTGATGATCAAGTCCGATGCTTGTTATTATACAAACTTCGGGGCTTATTATGTTGGTTGCATCAAGTCTTCCACCAAGACCAGTCTCTATTACTGCATAAGAAACATTATTGCTTTTAAAGTGTAATAAGGCCAGTAACGTTGTAAATTCAAAAAAAGTTAGATTTATTTCTTTTGTTTTGTTGAATATTGTTGCAGACAGCTCTTCTATTTCGTCATCGGATATGAGTTGGTCGTTTATAATTATCCGTTCATTGTATTTTATAAGGTGTGGAGATGTATAAAGGCCTATTTTTTCTTTTGGGAATTTTGTCCTAAGTATACTGTAAAGCACAGAAGATGTACTTCCCTTACCATTAGTCCCGGCTACATGGACCATATGAATACCAGACAGATCCAAGCCGGTTAATTCAAGGGCCTTCTTTATGTTCTCTAGTCCAAGCTTTATGCTAAATTCATTCAGCGAATATATTTTATTTAGGACTTGTTCGATATCTATCATGACAGAGATAATACTATTTGGCATTGATTTTTCAACTTCTAGTGTTATTAAATACTCATGATACAAGCTCTAAGAGGCATGAAAGACATACTTCCTCCAGAAAGTTCTTTGTGGGGCAAGCTCCAAGGACTTGCTTCATCTGTTTTTTCTTCATTTGGCTATCAGCTTGTAATAACACCTATAGTTGAGAAAACAGAACTTTTTGTAAGAAGTGTTGGAGAGGGGACAGACGTAGTTTCTAAGGAAATGTATGTCTTTACAGACCGTGGTGGTGAATCAATTTGCCTTAGACCAGAAGGCACAGCCTCTATAATGAGAGCATATCTAAACGACCCAGAAGCTAAGTCTAGATCTTTGAAGGCTTGGTACTGGGGGCCAATGTTCCGCTACGAAAGACCTCAAAAAGGAAGGTACAGGCAATTTCATCAATTTGGTGTTGAAGCGATAGGGTCTAATTCCCCATATATAGATGCTGAACTTATATATATGTTGGATGTTTTTTATAAAAAACTTGGCATAAATGACGTTAGGGTTGAGCTCAACTCCATTGGTTGTGAGCTTTGTAGACCATCATATAAGGATGAGCTTGTTAAGTACCTTAAGTCTAACGAAGACAAATTGTGTAATGATTGTAAAAACAGGATAAATACAAATCCTCTAAGAGTATTGGATTGCAAAGTAGAGAACTGTTCTAAAATAATAAATGGAGCTCCAATTATACAAGATTTCTTGTGTGCAGAATGTAACTCTCACAATGACGTTGTTCTTGCTGCACTGAATTCTTGTGGCGTTAAGTATTCTAAAAATCCTTTGCTCGTGAGGGGCTTGGATTATTATTCCAGAACGGTTTTTGAGTTTATTAGCGACAAACTTGGCGGGAGGCAAAACGCTCTGGGTGGTGGTGGCAGGTATGATGACCTTTCTGCTCAAATAGGTGGACAAAAAATACCTTCTGTTGGTTATGCCGGGGGTGTTGAAAGAACGGTCCTTTTTATGCCAGAGTTAGATGTCAAAGCGGTAACTGTATACGTTGCAGCACTTGACCAAGAATCATTGAATTCTTTGGCGCCAATAATCTATGAGTGTAAAAAACTTTGTATAGATAAAGAGGTCCTTTTTATAGACGATGATTTTAAAGCAAGAGACATAAAAAAACATTTGTCACGAGCAGATAAACTTGGGGCGAGATTTGCTTTAATAGTTGGTACCAATGAGTTGAATTCAAGTTCTTTGGTCATCAAAGATCTTGTTGAAAAAAAGGAATCAAAAATTGATGTTAAATATAACGAGGTAGAATTTACTGCCAAGCTTATCGTCGGGAGGATGCTTGAAGAAAAGAACTCATAATTGTGGCGCACTAAGGATAAATAATGACAATGAAAGAGTTGTGCTTTCTGGGTGGGTTAATTCATTTAGAAATCATGGCGGACTCATATTTATAGATGTAAGGGACAGATATGGAATAACACAGTTGGTCTTTGACCCTTCTTTTGCTGAAGCGCATAAGATTGCAGAAGGTCTAAGGAATGAATATGTTATTACAGTGGAAGGTCTTGTAAGAAAAAGACCTGATGGTCTAAAAAATCCTAAAATGACTACCGGTGATATAGAAGTGCTTTGCGACAAAATAGAATTACTTAGCAAATCAAAACCTTTGCCTGTACAGCTTGATGAACACAACGAGGCTTCTTCTATGTTAAGGTTAAAGTATAGGTACCTAGATCTTAGAAGACCGAATATGCAAAAGAACATAATCATACGCCATCAAGTCGCTCAACTAACAAGATCATACTTAAGCTCGCTCGATTATTTGGAAATAGAAACACCAATATTAATGAAAACAACTCCAGAGGGTGCGAGGGATTTTCTTGTTCCAAGCAGATTAGAACCTGGTCATTTTTATGCATTACCTCAATCTCCCCAAACATTAAAACAGATACTTATGATAAGTGGTTTTGATAGATATTTCCAACTTAGTAGATGTTTTAGGGACGAAGATCTTAGGGCAGACCGTCAACCAGAATTCACTCAGATAGATATAGAAACATCTTTTACTCCAGTAGAACAACTTTTTGTTGAGATGGAAGGTCTGGTCAGCATGTTGTGGGAGAAGGTTTTGGGTGTAAAGCTTAAAACACCATTTCCTATAATTACCTATGAGCATGCAATGGATAACTATGGCTGTGATAAGCCAGATTTAAGATTTGATATGAAACTTATGGATGTTTCGTCTGTATTCAGTAATTCAAATTTTAAGATATTTAAAGACGCTGTTAATTCTGGTGGAATAGTTAAGGCAATTAGCGTTGATGCAGGGGACAAGTTCTCCAGAAAAGACATAGACTCTATGGCGGATTTAGTAAAACCATTTAAGTTCCCCGGTGTAGCTTGGTGCAAGGTGCAAGAAGATGGGACTTGGCAGGGTAGTATAGCAAAGATGCTCTCTGACGAAGAGAAAGCAGAGTTAACTAAAAAGCTCTCTCTTAAGAGTAACTCACTTGTCCTTCTGCTTGGAGGTAAAAAGGACCTTGTTAATAGTGCAATGTCTGAAGTAAGACTCCATTGTGGTAATAAGCTTGGTCTAATAAATGCTACAGAATATAAATTTGTTTGGGTGGTTGATTTTCCTCTACTTGCTTACAACGACGAAGATAATAGGTTCTATGCTATGCACCATCCTTTTACAGCTCCTGCCGATGAAGACCTTTCCGCTTTTTTGAGTGGTGACAAAGACAAACTCAAAGGTGTTAGGGCCAAAGCATATGACCTTGTTTGTAATGGTATGGAACTTGGCGGTGGTAGTCAGAGGATATACAGAGAAGATGTACAAAAAGCTATGTTTAACGCTTTATCTATAGACGATAAAGAAGCTGAGTTAAAGTTTGGTTTTTTCCTTGAAGCTCTAAACTATGGTACTCCTCCACACGGTGGTATTGCCTTTGGTCTTGATAGACTCATTATGATATTGACGGGCTCTTCATCTATAAGGGATGTTATGGCTTTTCCTAAAACACAAAAGGCTACAGACCTAATGCTTGAATGTCCTAGTCCAGCATCAGAAGAACAATTAAAGGACCTCTCGATAAAAGTACTTAAAAATCAAGCATAAAGCTTGACTTTTTATATATATTAGTAATATACTTAATAAGTGTCAGTTATTCATTTTATTTTGGAGGTGTCTTTAAATGGGAAGGATCAGAAAGAAATGGTCTCCAAAGAAGGTAATGGACGAGATAAAAAAGTTAGAGAACAAGAGTGCTTCTTGGAATCACAGGAACAATTCTTCTTTATATAATGCAGCAGTGACTCACTTTGGCTCTTGGAAGGCCGCTGTAAGAGCCTGTGGTTATGATTACTATGAAATAAAGAAGGTGAGTAACAAGAAGTGGTCAGATAATGATATGGAGTTCTTAAAGAAGAATTACCAAAATCTTTCTACAGAGGATATCGCAAAAATATTGGGAAGAAGCAAGAACAGCATTAACACCTACCGTCATAGGTGGGGATTAAAACTAAACCTAGACAGATTTACTGATACTGAAAAAGATTTTATAAGAAAAAGTTATAAAAAGATGAGTGACAAGGATATAGCAGACAAAATAGGCGAGAATTCTAATGCCGTATATTATTTCAGGCTTAAAGAAAACCTAAAGAAAAGCGGTCATTGGGACGAGGACAAAGTAATATTTGAAATACGTGAACTTTTTGAACAGGGAAAGCTTAGGAATATAAGTGCTAGTGATCCTTTGTATGCAGCGGCAAGACGTTGCTTTGGTTCCTGGAAAAAAGCAGTAGAATCTTCTGAACTACAATACGAGAAAATAGTTAAAAAAGGTCGTAGAAAAAAAGAAGAACAATAGTTACTTTTTTATTACTCTTGATTGCCTACACCGTAGTAAAATCCCATTGGTGAACTTTGTGGCTGTGTAAGTTCCATGAACACTGGGATACTTGGTGAGCTTTCTCTATCATACTGGATAGTAGCAAGACATACTGAATATGTTCCGCCAGTAAAAAGATTCAACTTGGATTCAAATATTTTTCCAAGACTTGAGTATAGAGAATTATCTGTATTGTAAGAAGTAGAATTCAATATTCCATAGATTACTTGTGTTGCTATTGGGTTATCACAGTCATAATCTGATCCGTCAGCTATTAGTATCTTTATTCCATGAGCATTAGTGTTGGTAACGTCCCAATCAACTCTTACGTTATACATACTTTGTGCAGTAACTTTAAGTCCGCCCTGTTGTTCATATGGTAATCCTGTAGGATTTATTAAAGATATTGTTAGAGGTAGTGGTCTTTGTAATCCACATGCACTAATCATTGCCAAGAGCCCTGCAAGGATAAGTATCTTTTTCATATTTTTATTCTCCTCATGCAAATTTTTATAGTTCTTCTATAGTATATTCTGCAATTTTCATACCAGATTATAAATACAAATAAAATCAATACCTTAATATATATTTGGTGGTTTTGAATTGTATGTATTATTGACAGTTGTTCAATTCCATAGCCTTGGGTCTTTGGGATCAATGTCAGTGACGTCTTTTAACACTTTATATCTGTTATTAAGTTTGATGTATTTTTTTCTTATTAGGAAGAGCTCAAGGTCCTTGGTTTTGATATATATAAAACCGGTTATTAAACCACCTAAATGAGCAATGTGACTTATAGGACCGCTATTTTGTGACAGCATCGATATTAATTCTATTCCTGCCAATATTAATACTAGTTTACCTGCTTTTATAGGTATAAGGCCGAAGAGGTACAAAAGCCTGTTTTTGAAGTTAACACCATATGCCAAGAGCAAACCAAAAATAGCTCCACTAGAACCAACGGTCGGTATTAGGTATGTTCGTTGGTCTATTATTGGGAGTAACAAGGTTGCCATTCCTGCTCCAATACCGCAGATCAAATAATATCTTATAAAAAATCCTCTTCCCCAAAGTTTGTAAAGTTCTGGCCCCAAGAACCAAAGCATTAACATATTTAAAAATAGATGAAGTATATTTGCGTGTACAAATAGATAGGTAAAAGGTTGCCATAAATACTTTTTTTCAATTATTAAGTAAGGGGTTGCCCCCAACAACGTGAACAAATCTATCTTAAACCACGACGCCAACATACATAAAACATATACTGATATGTTTAAGTATATTATTGCTTTTATTGTACTTGGTGTTTTAGGAAAGCTAATGCTCCGCATATTTTAAATAGGTAACATATATTTTTTACAATATCGAATAGTTTTTTTAAACTATGATTAAATATTTGTTATTAAAGGGTTTTTTGTGTTAAAAGTGTTTGATGTGACTAAAGTTTAGAAGGTACTCATTTTTTTGTGTTTTTTATAAATATAATAAAATTAAGTAGATAGATGTTTTATTTTTATGGCACGCCTATTGCATTTATTGTAATTTGCTAGATGTAATTAACAATATAGGGTCACAAAGGAGTTAACAGATATGCTTGCAGTTTCAGGAACAAGAGAGGAACTGTCTTTGAACAGAAGAAAATATCCTAGGTTCAAACCATCTAGGAGTGTACTCGTTAAAGAAGATAATGGTGAAATAATCAATTATTATCATCTAAAAGATATAAGTCTTGGCGGGATGTATTTATCTAAAAAAATAAGTTCAAAAACAGAGACAGCATCTAAATATACTTTTCTGGTACAAGATATAATGGAAGTTTCTGTACTTGGTGATGTTCTACAAACAAGACTAAATGGTGACGGATCATATGGTACTGCAATAATATTTGATGATCCAAAAACATTAGAGCCAGTTGTTAAGGCTATCAGAGGTCTTTAATAGCTTTTTTGCTTCTTTCTATCCATTCATTATTAAAATTATGTTTTTTGGATAATTCTATGTTCTTGTTGTAGGTCGTTTTTGCTTTCTTTAATAGGGGATCTAATGATGTCCTTAGTTTTTCTTTATAATCCTTCTCTAATTTTAACTTTTTAATATTAGAGGGAGTGTCGCTTTCTAACAATGTTCTGTAAATATTATTATATAACTGTCCCAGAAGATAAAGTCCTTTACTCGCTGAATAGCTATCTCCATATTCTAACATCATTAAATAGGAGTCTTGTGCCTTGATATAATAATATGCTTTTAGCTCTAACAGTCTGGATAATGATTCAATGTTTATTTTGTCTTCAGGATCTTGTGCATAGGTTATTTTGATGTTATCGCCAGTTATTTTATATGAATTCGCTAACTCTTCTAACCCCCACACCATTAAAAGATCTATTTTGTTCTTGTCGAAATTTTTCTTTTTTGCATCTTCATATATAAAGGTTTTTTTTGTGTTTATCACTTTTAATGCTGATGAAAGATATTCTATTGCCTCTGAATATAATCCTAGTTCATAAAGAGCAGTACCTTTTCTTGTTCTATACTCAAATTCTTCTGATAATGATAGAGGCTGACCATAGTTCTTCCAGTTTTCCAAACTAGCTATTACGCAAGCCCAATCCTTTAATTCATGACAACAAGAACTTATTCTGTAATATGTATCCTTATATAATTGCATTACGTTGCCATCTATAGCTATAAGATTATATTGTTCTATAGCCTTTTTATATTTTTTATCTCTTTCAAGACTTAATCCGGCATTAAAAAGAGCGATGGCTTTCTCTTCTTTAGTTATATTAGACGACTCAGAAGCTTCTATAAAACTTGAGGCCGCTTCTTCATAGTTTTCTTTATTAAAATAAGAGATGGCATCTTTAAAAATCTTTTTATTTGCACTAACCGTTTTGCCGCTTCTATGTTCAACAGCTTTATCTTGGCAGAAAGCCGATATATTAAAGAGCATTAAAATAAATAAACACAGCTTTGACATGTGTGTAAATTGTATTACACTTTAAGGGATTTTTTAAATAAAAAAACATATTAGGAGGCATTATGCGTTCAATAACAGTTTTTATTATGATGTTTGCTGGATTATTAGCTTCTTGTTCTAGTCAAAGGGCTTTTACAAAAGGCGAATACACTGATCCTGATAAGGTAATATTGCTTGATGACAAGTACAATGAATCAGACATGAAGATTATGGCAGATGCACTTGTCGATTCCTTGCTCAAGCACCCAATAATAAGTTCAGCAAAGAAAATACCTGTATTTCAAGTAGAGAACGTTAGTAACTCAACTAGTGAACATATCGATATGCAGTCCCTAACAGATAAGATACGAACAGCATTAATCAAGAGTGGCAAGGTTCAGTTCCACGATAAATTACAACGAGGGACCTTATCAAAAGAATATGAATATCAAACACAAAGTGGCAATGTAACCAAAGAGACTGCAAAAGCTAAAGGATACCAGATCGGTTCAGATTATATGCTAAGCGGCGACTTTTCATCTAATGTGCAGGAAGTCGGAGCTAAAAAGGTTATCTATTATAAACTTACGCTTAATGCCACAGACATAAAGACCGGTCTTATTGTTTGGACAGATGATAAGGAGATAAAGAAGCTGTATAAGAAACGTTCTTATGCAATGTAAAATATATCTATTAGTTTTAATATTACTATTTTCTTCATGCTCTAATTACATGACAGAACAGTCTGGCTTTTTTTCTAAATTTAGACGTGGTGATTATTCTAGCGCCGCAGATGTTTTAAAGGAAAAGTCGGAAAAAGAAGGTAAAGATCAGATCTTGTATCTTTTGGATAGAGGGATAGCCTTGTATGAGGCCAAGGACTATAAGGAAAGTATTAAGACTTTGACTGAGGCTGAAAGACTCTCGGCAGTTAAGGACTTTACCAGTATCAATGAAGAAGTCGTTTCTGTAATAACAACAGATAAATATAAAAAGTTCGTTCCGCTTGATTATGAAAGAATAATGATAAATGTGTATCTAGCTTTGTCATACTTTATGCTTGGTCAATATGAGGATGCTTTGGTTGAATGTAGAAGAATAAACAATTTAGTTTATGTTCTAAAAAATAGAGGGATGAAAGATTTTGAGGAAGTTCCTTTGGCGAGATATGTTTCTGGAATGATATATGAAACACAAGGTAAATACGATAGTGCAAGAATAGATTACTTAAAAGTGGTGGAGTTAAATCCATTATTTACTCAGGCCATATATGACGCATATCGCTGTGCAAGGCTTGGTAACAACGTCTATATAGCTAGTACTATCAGCAATAAATATCCAAATTTAAAATTAAAAGAGAGTTTTGAAAAAAGGTGTAAAAGTTGTGGTGAATTGGTCGTGTTATTATCTTATGGTGAGATACCAGTAAAGAGACAGAGCAGAAACAACAACATGCTCCCAGAGTTCTATACCAGAACTTATTCAAGTGCTAAATTGGACTTATATTCAGAACAAGGGAAAAAAATCTCATCTGGCGAGGACCTGTTGGATCTTGAGACTGTTGCCAGAAAAAATCTAAACGAAAGGATAGGTCGTATAATGGCCAAAAGACTTCTTGGTGTTGGGGCTCAAGTTGCGATAGGCTACGGCGTAGCCAAAGCGACAGACAACGATGCTCTTGGTGTACTTGCAGGTCTTTTGTTGCACTCTACAAGTAGTCCAGACACAAGAAGTTGGTCTACTCTGCCAAGATATTATTATGTAGCAAGAACTAGTCTTGAACCCGGTCTTCAAAAAGTAAAGATAAGTACTGACATAGAAATGGAAAAGACCTTTGAAATTAATAATGGCAAACTTGTTCTTGATCCGATAAGGATTAATTAAATATCGTTACCCAAGCTGTCTTTAATAAAAGAAAAACAATGGTATGCGTTTTGTAGTAGATTCTTTGTGTTAAGATCTTTCGTCATAATTCTGATGATAGTTTCTGTTTTGTATGCATACATAAATGGGCCAGAAAAGGAATTAAAGACAAATTATTGTTCTGAAATTTTAAAGAATAAATATGGTTTTATATATCAGGCTCTGTTGAAAGGGTGTAAACAGCGACACCTTGATCAATTACAAAAACAAAAACTCTCTTATTTCTATAATACAGGTACTGGACATTTACTTAGTATTTCTGGACTTCATATAGGTGGTCTTGCTTTAATATTTTTCTTTTTGTTAAATTTTTCTTTGTATGTTTTCTTTGGTATTGTCAAAAAAAGAAGCCTGCCGTTCGTTTATATTTCAATAGTCTTAAGTACTTTTATTTCTTTGGTGTACGTTATTTATATCGGTGTAGAGGTCCCAAGATTAAGATCTGTGGTGATGTTGTTTGCTTTAAGTCTGTCATTAATATTTAAACAGTTACGGGATAAAACACTTATTATTCCTCTGGCGGTTTCGGTAGTTCTTTTCATGATGCCAGACTCTTTTTTTAAATATTCATTTTATTATTCTTTTATAGCGGTTGGTTCTTTATACCTCTGTAGGCCTAGAACTATTATAAACTCAAGTCTTTGTGTATTTTTATTTCTAATCCCTTTAAGTTTACATGCCTCAGGCAAGATAAGCTTTATGGATCCGTTTAACAACATGCTTGTAATACCGTTCTTTACTTTTATCTATTTTCCGTTGCTTTTGTTCTCGGCTCTTATTAATAAAATGGGAGCTGATTTTGGTTTTCAAATAATGGATCGTTTGAGCGATGTGTTTATTTGGTCATTACAAAAGATGTCTGAGTTTAGTGAATATTTTTTTCTAAAATTAAGCAATATAAGTACTTTTGAATGCGTTATGCTTTATCTTTATTTGTTGTTGCTATTGTTCTTTTTCAGAGTGAAAAAAACAGATAATAACTTTTGTGTTAGGGTATTTATCCTGGCAGCTATTTTTATATTTTCTTTATCTATCCATCATTATCAATATATAAGTTCAAACAAGGTCTTTAATTATTACATAGAAAGGAAAAAAGGTATTAATGGCAGTGGCGATATAATACTGATCCATTCTGGAAAGAAGAAAATAGTCCTTGATACAGGTCCTGGAGGTAGACCTAGTAGTAATGTTATTAAAAAGTTAAAAAGACAAAAATCCGGTAAAATAGATTATCTTTTTTTAAGTCATTTGCATCTTGATCATTTTGGTGGATTTGAACAGTTTCTTAATGAAATAAAGATAGAAAAGATAATTATTCCATATTTTATGTTAAAACAGGTTTTGCAGTTAAAGCCAAACTCAGAAGTTTTTGTGGCTTATGCTGGTACGAGTATTAACCTTGATCAAAACCAAAAGATTAATTTTTATACCCCATACAGTAAAGAATACAATGAACTGTCTTTTTCTTTGGATAGCCAAAACTACAGCATGTTATTTACTTCTGACCTTAGTCCCAAGGTTTCCAAAGAAATTGTTTTTGATTGGAACACGGGACGTGATGGGTTTAAAATCTTACAGGTTCCACATCATTGTAGCTTTAGGGATAACAAGGTGTCTTTTTTGAATGGGCTGGATATAAATACTGGTTTTTGTAATAGACACGAAAGCCTTTTAAAGAGCGGTTTGGATAGTCAAAAAATTGATTTTCCTATTTATGTTACCGGTGTCTGTGGGGACACAACGATATCTCTTGAAAAAAGTAGCATTTTGATCTCTTCACAAAAATGCAAAAAATTATCATTGCGAACAATGGTACCATGAGTATATAATTTTAATTAAGGGATATCGGAGCTCGATTTGATGCTCACGTTCTTCAAATCTGGGGGTGCTTGTTATGGTGGTGTCGCGCGTAGAGAGTCCTGTAGTTCGTCGTGAATCTTCTGAAGACTCAGTCATCAATTTCAATAAATTCAGAACAAAAAAACTTTTTTCAAAAGTGAGGGGGCTTGGCTTTGGACTCCTTTCAACAGGCGTCGCAAGGAACGTCGCTAAATCTCCTTTAACTATTCTTGATGCTCCAAGTGGGGAGTTGGATCTAAAGGACCCTACACTACTTTTGTCTTTGGATGTGATAGGGCAAGCCAAAGGTGTTCTATATCTTAGTTTTAATTATCAGCGAGAGGAAATATTGGCAAAAATGGTAATGGCACTGAGTGGTGTTACAGAGAACATGGTAAAAAAAGGAGCTTTTGTTGATGAAGCTCAGGAATCTTTTGAAAGGGCTTGTTCTATAATATATAACTCAAGCATACACGTTGCTGAGGGTGATGTTACAAGTAACTTTTGGATAAATGTACAAGAACTTAAAAATAGCGGTAGTATAGATATAGTTATAATAGATGATCTTTATTCTTTTAGTTCAAAGATAACAAGGAACCATGGTGGCTATCAGGATATATTGGAACATTTCAACGAGATGGCTGTTAATGTTGGTCTACCAGTGGTGCTTGTATCAAGATCAATATCAGAAGTGTAAATAGGTACTTTTAGGTCTTAATATTTTTGATCCATTTTTTGTTTTAAATATAACTTTTGGAGTTTTTTTGTCCTCTATTACAGTACCTATTCTTATACCTAGTTTGCCTGCTAACTGATGCTTGTTACTTGTGAACAACAATTTATAGTCTTCGCCTCCAAATAACACAAAATTATTTGGGTTAAGTTTTTTATTCTTACAGAGTTTTTTTATACTTGGATGTATTGGCACAGTATCTATTAGTATTGAACAGTTAGATGAAAAAGCTATGTGGTATAACTCGCTGGATAGTCCATCGCTAATATCTATCATAGAGTTGGCTAAATTAGATATCTTAAGCCCCTCTTTTGTTAGTGCTCTTGGTGAATTGTGTGCCTTTTTTAAGTCTGCATAACCCTTTATCCCTTTTTGGAGTACGTAAAGCCCTGCAGAAGACAATCCAGTATGTGAGCTTATATAAACACCGTCACCATGTTTGGCACCACTTCTTTTTACGGGTTTCTTTGATGTTCCTATTGCCGTTATGTTGATGAATAGCTTGTTGCTTTTAGTGGTGTCTCCTCCTATTAAGAGCATATTGTGTCTTTTTAAGGAAAGAGCTATTCCGTTGCTTATCTCTTTTATTTCTTTTGTATTCTTTGATGAGATAGCCAGTAACATATAAAGAGGTCTTGCCCCCATTGCAGCAAGGTCCGAGATAGATGCTTCTGCACATTTTTCTCCAATTTTATTAAGGGATGAGGTTTTTTTTGAGAAATGGACATCCTCTATGAACGAGTCTGTGCTTATGAGTAGTTTTTGTTTTCCTTGGTCTATGATGGCACAGTCGTCACCCACACCGCTGTTAGGGGTTTTCTCTAATATTTTGTTAATGCATTCAAACTCTTTTCCTAGTATATTGGGCACAGTCATAACTACTTAGTTATAATCATTAATAAGAGGTGTAAAGTATTGAAGTATGAGCCTAGCAAAAGAGTATCAAGGGTAAGAGAATTAATATTTAGGAAACTTGATGCATTAAGGAATGGAGACCCAAAATTAATAGACCTTAGCAGAGGATTGCCACAGGGTTTGCCTCCAAGAGAAGTTATTTCTGAACTTACACTAAGACTTAAATATTCTGAAAATCATATATACACAGTAGAGAAAGGTTTAAGAAAATTCAGGGAAGAAGTAGCTTATTTCTATAAAGATAGATACGACGTAGAGCTTGATCCGGATACAGAGGTTCAGATAATAATGGGAGGTAAGGATGGCCTTGCCGCTCTTGCTCAGGCGTATCTTAATCCGGGTGACCATGCGATAGTTCCAGACCCTTCTTTTCCTGCATATGTTAATTGCGTGTTGCTGGCAGAAGCTGAACCAATAATGCTAAAATTAAACAAAGAGACTTCTTATGTCCCCACAGACGAAGACCTAAACTCTTGTTTAAGACCGAATACTAAATTTATGTATATAAATTATCCTCATAACCCAACCGGAGCTAGTTGCGATATAAAAGACTTTGAAAGGTTTGTTTCTTTTGGAAGGAAAAACAACATAATACTATGCTACGATGCTGTATATAGAGATATCTCTTTTTCTAAACACCCGACACTATTAGAGGTAAAAGGGGCTAAAGATTGTTCTGTTGAAATAGGATCTTTGTCCAAGACCTTTGATATGGTCGGATGGAGAATGGCTTATATGGTAGGTAACAAGGACGTCATATCTAATGTGAGAAAGGTTAAATCTGTTTTTGATGTTGGACAATTTGTTCCTATTCAATATTCAGCAGCCTTGGCCCTAAGGATGAGTTCATATATAGACGAGGTGGCACAAAAGTATAAGATAAAGATGGAAAAGGCACAAAAGATATTAAGAGACAAAGGCTACCAAACATATTCAAGTAATGCTGCTTTTTTTATATGGATCAAATTGCCAGAGGGATTTACTTCTTCTGAACAATATATGCATAAGGTGTGGGAAGACAAAAAGGTGCTTTTAATGCCAGGGATAGGGTTTGGGGAAAATGGTGAAGGATATTTTAGCCGATGGAGTTAATAGAAGAAGGTCTTAATAGGCTGGATAAAATTAAATAAATTTATGGGCATAATAGTTTTAAAATTTGGGGGAAAGACAATATCTGATATTGAGAAGCTAAGAACAGCTTCTAAGAGGATATCAGAATGTTTGGATAGTGGTAACAAGGTCGTTGTTGTTGTTTCTGCCATGGGAGACGAGACAGATAGACTCATAGAAATGGCAGCTAACATTGATGCCTGTGGTTACAAAAGAGAATTAGATCATCTTCTTTGTACTGCAGAAATAAAGGCGGCATCTTTACTTTCTATGACTCTGCTGACCATGAATATAAAATCAAAGTCCATGAACTTTACTACTTTGGGAATAAAGACCAATTCAGAACATTTTAGCGCTAAGGTGGAGGATGTTGATACCACAAAGATTATGAAACTTCTTGATGATGGGTTTGTTCCTGTTGTACCTGGATATCAGGGAATAAATAAAGATGGCGAAGTAACTACGCTTGGTAGAGGTGGGTCGGACATTACAGCAGTTGTTCTTGCTTGTGCACTTAAAGCTGAACAGTGCATACTTTTTAAGGATGTTGGCGCTGTTTATGACGATGACCCAAAGGTTAACGTGCACGTAGAAAAGTTTGACAAGATGAACTACGACAGACTTTATGATATCGTTAATAAAGGTTGCAAGGTAGTGTGTAAAGATTCTATAGAGATAGCCAAGAGCAACAATCTTGTTATTTCTATAGCTAATCCAGAGAATTTTCATATTGGAACTTTGATATCCAATGAATAGGTCGGAGGAATTATGAACTTATTAGATATTGTATCCAAAATAGAACAGACTTGGTCGTCTAATATATCAAACTTAGAGATTAAGGATGTTGAGTATGATTCGCGTTTGGTGAAAAAAGGTTCTCTTTTTATATGTGTTAAAGGACCGCAGGATGATGGTCATCTTTTTATAGAGCAGGCTCTTGATAATGGAGCTGTAGCACTAGTTGTTTCACAGGAATTTATAGACACAGCCTCAAGTAATAAAGATTATAAGAAAAGTTTTGATCGCATAAAGAAGGAAAAAATACCCATCGTATCTGTTAAAGATCCAATAAGTGCTGTATCAAAAATGTCTGCACAATTTTATGATCATCCATCTAGATCACTTAATGTTATTGGGGTTACAGGGACTAATGGTAAAACATCAACGGTGTTCATGATAGAGTCAATCATGAACGACGCAGGGATGAAAACAGGAATAATAGGTACTATATTATATCGTTATGGTGGCAGGGAGATACGGGAAATAGAATATACAACTCCAAAATCCCTTTATCTTCAGAGGATCATGAGTGACATGGTAAAGGATAATGTTACTCATTTAGCCATGGAAGTGTCTTCGCACGGTATAGAATTAGGAAGAGTTTGGGATATAGATTTTGATGTAGCTATATTCACTCATCTTACAAGGGACCACATGGAATTTCATAAGGATATGGATGATTACTTTAATGCTAAGAAAAAACTTTTTACTGATATATTACCAAAAAGCACAAAAAAGAATAAAACAGCGATAATAAATGTAGATTGTCCGTATGGCAGAAAACTAATAGAGTTCGTTAGGTTACTTAAGGATATAAAAATAATAACTTATGGTTTTTCTAAAGAGGCAGATATTCAAGTCGTATCATATGATTTTAATGATCACGGTTCTGTGTTTAAATTGCAGGATTCAGGTTCTATTCATGAATATGAACTTCCTTTAATAGGCAAACATAATATCTATAATGCATTAGCTGCAATAGCTTCTACGGTAAAGGTATACGGTGTTGATCACAAAGTGGCACGAGCTTCTTTGGCTAAAGCGGCTGTTATTCCAGGTCGTCTTGAAAGAGTGCTTAAAGGGTATAATGTATTCGTTGATTATGCTCATACAGACGATGCTTTAAACAATGTTCTTTCTGCATTAAGGAATACGTTTCCTGATAAAAAGATAATAACTGTTTTTGGTTGTGGGGGAGATAGGGATAAAGGTAAAAGACCCAAAATGGGCAAAGTGGTGTCTGACCTTAGCGATTACGCAATAGTAACATCAGATAACCCAAGACACGAAGATCCTGACAAGATAATAGAGAGCATAGTTGCTGGAATGAGGCCTAATATCTATGAGATTATACCGGATAGACGTTCTGCTATAAAGAAAGCAGTAGAAATGATGAACAAGAACAACGATGTTCTTTTAATTGCAGGTAAAGGTCATGAAGCATATCAGCAGATAGGTGATTCAAAACATGAATTTGATGATAGAGTTGTTGCTAGGAGTTTTATCAAATAAGCTGGAGGGATTACATGGAAGAAATACTAAAACAGGTTAACGACGTACTTAGAGCATATAATTATCTTGCGGCAGAAGATGAAGATATGAGGTTAGAGGAGATGCCATCTTTGGTAAGCCACTTAATGTTGCTTAAAATATTTGCACAAGAGTGTGTTAGATTTAATATTCCCTATGAACAAGTAGAGGATTTTAGTGATTTTGCAATAGACTACCTATATGAAAGAGAAGAAAAGGGAGATGATTTTCAGTCAATAGATATAGAAGATATCGTAGATGCTTTTAGGTCTAAAGGAGTAAAACATTAATGAGTAGGGTATTTGAAGCTACCATTGCAAACTTCCTTTCTCCTGTTAAGGACTATTTAGCAGATGAATCAGTTACAGATATATTAATAAATGGTCCTTCTACTATATTTATTGAACGTAAAGGGAAATTAATTAAAACAGAAGCAAAGTTTGAGGACGAAGGATCATTGTTGGCAGCAGCAAGGAACATTGCTCAGTTTGTAGGAAGACCGTTAGACGAGGAAAACCCTACACTTGATGCAAGATTGCCTGACGGCTCCAGAGTGCACGTGGTTGTGCCGCCTAGCGCAAGGAATGGCACCACTATAGCGATAAGAAAATTCTTCAAGGTTAAATTAACACTAAAGGACCTCATTAATTTTGGCGCACTTTCTTTAGACGGTGCAAGGTTCATAGATATTTGTGTGTTCTTAGCAAAGAACATAATAGTATCTGGAGGTACTGGTTCTGGTAAAACAACGCTTTTATCTTGTGTTGCTTCAAGGATACCCAAGACAAGCAGAATATTGGTTATAGAGGATGCTTCAGAACTTCAGATAAACGCAAACCACGTTGTTTATTTTGAAACAAAAGCTGCGAATGATTTTGGTAAGGGTGCTGTAACAATGAGGGATCTTTTAAAATCCTCTTTAAGACTTAGACCAGACAGAATAATAGTTGGAGAAGTTAGAGGAGCAGAAGCACTGGACCTTATATCTGCCATGAATACTGGTCATGGTGGTAGTATGGGAACAGTTCACGCAAACACTCCTGTAGAAACTATGGTTAGGTTAGAAACACTAGCCATGATGACGGATACACAAGTTCCCGTAACAGCGATAAGAGCACAGATAGGTTCTGCAATAAATATAATAATATGTACTGCAAGACTTTATGATGGATCAAGAAGGATAATGCAGATAAGTGAAGTTCTTGGTGTTGACGATCTTGGAAGATACGTAACTAAAGATATATATAGGTTTGTCCAGAAGGGAAGAACTGCAGATGGCACTATTATTGGTGAGATGCTGCCTACAGGAAACATACCTTCATTCTATGAAGAGATAGAAAGGAATAATATCCCATTCCCAAAAAGTAAGTTCAACCCTGATGTTAAGACATTGGAAGAAGAAGATCCTTCTTCTATGAGTTGATAACGCTCACGATATCTTTATGTATAGCACCGTTAGATGCAACGACGTTATTCTCGTATATTGATATTTTGTTGCCTTTATAGTTAGTTACAGTACCACCAGCTTCTTGTACCAATAATATTCCTGCAGCAATGTCCCAAGGATTTAATGTGCTTTCGTAGAATCCATCATAAATCCCTTCTGCGACATAACAAAGGTCTAGCGCTGCAGCGCCCGGTCTTCTTATTCCATGAGTAAGAGCTGTAAATTTCTTGAAAAGTTCTAAGGCTGAATTTAGTTCGTTGCCTCTCATGTATGCAAACCCAGTACCCAACAAAGATGATTTAAGTTGATCTGTCTTGGACACTTTTATTAATTCTTTGTTCTTGTATGAGCCAGCACCTTTGGCACAGTGATATATGTCACCGTTAACAGGGTTGTGTACTACTCCAACAATTAATTCTTTTTTATATTCTAGTGCTATTGATATGTTGAAGTGTGGAAAACCATGGAAAAAATTAGTGGTACCGTCTAAAGGATCTATTATCCATTTAATGTTTTGATCACCTTTTACTCCATCTTCTTCTGCAAGGATGCCAAATTCTGGCGTTCCTTTTTTTAGTATATTAGTAATTAAAGTTTCAGAATCTGTGTCAGCCTTTGTTACTATGCCAGCATCTTTCTTGATTTTAAAATCGTTTATGGAGTTAAAATGTGCCATCAGTAATTTTCCAGCTTCTAATGAGGCGGAAATGGCAAGCTCTTTATATTTCTGTAGGTCTTTCAATGTTTCTCCATTTCATCCTTAGTATTTTAGTCCCTGTTACTTCTTGTTCATCCATGACGTCAAAGCCAAGTTCTGTTAGCTTTTTCTTTGAATCATCTATTGATGCTTGTTGATCAGAGAACAAAATAATGGTTTCTGCTTGTACCTTTGCAAAAAATTCTAAACCATTATTGGAGATGAATGATGGATCTATGAGTGCTAATCCTATTTTATTCTTTTTCCCAGGCTGAGTGTATTTATGTTCAGAGAATTCTTTTAACCATTTATTAGCGTCTGTATTAAATAACATACAGTTATTTTTTTTGTTCAATGTCATATTAAATTTACTCTCGTTATAGATGTCCCTATTAGGCTCTACAGCGTATATTCTGTTATAAAGATGACTAATGTGAGTTGGGATTATCCCACAGTGAGTATTAAATATAATAGCATTCCTGGTTGTTCCCTTGGGACAAAGTTTAACTATTGCCTTATATAACTTGTATTGATCTCTTGATTTTATTGGTGAGTTCAATGGGTATAGAGCAAAGGTAAAGTTGTTTATGATATCTTTAACATAAGGTGTTCCACTCATTAGGTAATGTTTTTCTTTATATTTTATATAAATAGAAGCTAGTCCAGGTGTTTCGTCTATTAACTCTTTTGATGTTCTTTTATATTGTAAGTGTTGATCCCTTTTAATATCCAATATAAGCATTGTTTCATAGTCGGAAATTGTAAGTAATTTATTAACACTATTTATGTTGTTTTCTAGCTCTGGCCTGAATTTTTTTACTATATGTTCTATTCTTATCATTTTTGTATCACCGGACTTATAAAATTAATCTTTGGACCTAGTACAACTTCTAATTTTGCTTTTCCGTCTATATTTACTATTTCTCCGTCTATACTAAATCCACCACTAACCTCAAGATGTAATGTTTTTCCTTTGCTTACTAGTCTTTTTGGTTTCCATTCATCGTCTGGGAATGGTTTAAAGAACTTTGTAAAACGGTAGTTCTTTCTCATCGGTTCTCCGTCTATCATGAAGAAGAAGCCGTCTTTTTTACTCTTTACTGCGAAGGGAGAAAAGCCTAGGACAAGTTTTTCTAATGTAGACGCTACTGTTATTAAATAAGGGAAATTGTATTCATTAGAATCTATGGTCGTTTTTGATGGCGTGTATGTATATATAGACCTTGCAAGAGGATCTTTAGTTAGCCAAGCACCCATAGAAGATACTATGGTCTTTGCCGCTGCTCTTTTTCCTCCTTCGGGATACGAGTAATATAAGTTTAACAATTTATATCCACATCCAGCTATGAACACAAAACCATATTTATTCTTTTTCAGTGCATCTGACTTTATCTCTAGTATGTGTTTTTGTACGACCTTAGCTTTTGCCTTTTGTTCTATAAGTGTTTTTATCCACCTTGCAACTTTATATGGAGATATATCAAGCCCAAGATTTTTGGACAACATGTTCATTGTTCCACTTTTAAGAGGTATTATGTAGGGACTGTAGTCCCTAAAGTTATGTATAAGTGTACTTATCAGTTTTTGATGTGTGCCATCACCGCCATTTGATAATATTATTTGTATGTTTTTGTCCCTAAACTCGCTTACTACTTTTTTCAATTCCTCTAGGCTGGAGGTGTCCCTTAAAAGACAATATTTGTCTCCACCAAGAAGTTTGTGTAAGTCTTTTGAATCAACAATGGTCTTTCTAACCTTTTTTGCATTGGTATTGGATATAAGACCTACTGGGTATTTTAATTCCATAGCAGGCATTCTTTATCATGTTATCGCTGAATGAACAAATTATTTACAATCATTGATTGTGATTATAAAGTCCCCTTAATATCAGGAGGTTTCGCATGAAAGTGGGTTTATTCCAATATGATATATCATGGGAAGCTAAGGCAAAGAATAAAGATAAAATAATGAAAATAATAGAGAGGGATCTAAAGTCCAAGATCGACTGGTTGATTTTTCCAGAGATGACCCTTACTGGTTTTTCTATGGATACAGATAAAACAACGTTGCTGAATGAAGATATTGAGTTCTTTCAAACTTTATCTAAAAAACTTAACGCTTATATTAGTTTTGGTGGAGTTAAGGATAAAAAGAATAAGGCAATAACGATAGATCCTAAGGGAAATTTTGTTTCTTCGTATGCAAAAAGTCACCTTTTTAGTTATGCAAAAGAGGACGTCTATTACGTCGCTGGAACTAGCCCAGAGCTTTTTGAGATAATGGGCATGAAGGTCTTGCCTTCAATATGTTACGATCTCAGATTCTCTAATATGTTTTGGAATAAAGCAAAGGACACAGATATTATCTTTGTAATGGCTAATTGGCCTAGTTCAAGGAGAGAGCATTGGATAAATCTTCTAAGGAGCAGAGCCATAGAGAACCAAACATTTGTTATAGGAGTTAACAGGATAGGCACTTCACCAAGCCTTGATTATTCTGGGGACTCTTTGCTGTTTGGACCTTTTGGGGACGAAAAACTTAATTGTAGTAATAGAGAAGGTGTTTCTATTGTTGATATATCTAAGGAAGAGCTTGATTCTGTAAGAAAAGAGTACCCATTTCTAAAAGATAGAAAGTGATAAAAGTTCTTGCAAAAATATTATAGTCCATATAGAAACCATCTTGCTTTTCTTATTGAGTGGGGGTGTAGCTCAGTTTGGAAGAGCTTCTGATTTGCACTCAGAAGGCCAGGGGTTCGAGTCCCCTCACCTCCACCATCTTGAATTAGTCGCCTTGCTTTGTGCGCCTCGTCTTAAACAAAAATACTCGCAATCTGGCCCAGCAACGTTATTTTTTAATTATTGGCAATGTTGGTTCTGCTGTTTTGATAGATAGCATCTTGGCTGTGTTTACTATCATTAATTTTTCATTGTCAGATAGTTTGCTGTTGTTATGAAAGTTGGACACATAAGTCCCATAATTATCTGCAAATAAAGACCTCATCCTTTTGTCGTAATCGAGGTGGATATTTATGTATCCGTCTTTTTCGGCATTATAGGCGTAAGAGATAAAAAGTATTAAAAGTTCTAAATTGTCATTGATGTCTTTGTTTGCTTCCATGTATTCAGACAGGCCAGACCTGAACATTATCATTATGTCTTTTTGGTCCATTCCTTCTTTTGTAATCTTCTTGAATAGTTCTGTTATTAGGTCTGGAACGTTTTGTACGTAGTACTTTGAGTTAATTTCTTTTACGAAATCAAGTATACTTTGGTCTGAACTATAATAGTTTGGACTTATCAAGTTTAAACTATAAATCTTTTCTTTGGTTTCAATTAGATTAATTTCTTGACCCTGTTTCACAGATACTGGTGTCTCTTTAAATGGATTTTCTATTTTTATTTCATCTGTTTTTACTTCATCTTTTTTTGTTTCTATAGGTTTTTCTTCTGGTTCTATTACTATGTTATTATTTTTAAGTGAAGGTTGAGTAGAGAAAAGATTAAGCAGATCCATAAAGTATTTCATTCTATTTGCCTTGAAATATTCTATAGAATGTATGTCTTGAACAGCGAACATACCATATAGTTCTATTGCTAAAGAATAAAGTTCTTTAAGTCCGTCATATCTGTTGTTTGGCTTCAGTGTTTTAATTTCATTCATATTGTCTATGCATTTTCGAAGAGCCTCTAGCAGGTTTTCTTTGCCTAACATTTGTATAGTAGCTAAAGGATCATCTTGTTGCAGAACCATATATGCTTTTCCGATTTCGTTCCTAATATTATGTCGCAGATCCTTTAACACTTTAAGGAGATGTGATAAATGTTCGTTTTCTTTACTATATTCTATGTAATCAATTTCGTAGGGAACAACATGATCCATGAAGTTCTTTATGTGTTGTAGTCCATCTGGTGTTTGTTTGAAATAAGATTGGGATGTTTCATTAATTCTTTTATATTCACCATCTATCTTTTCGATCTCTCCAGCCCAAAGAACCTTTGGTGATTCTTCTAATCCCTTTTCTTTTTCATATCTTGAAACCAACATGTTATGTTGTAAGACAGGATCGTTCATAAGGAGTTCTTGTGATTCTGGTTTATTTGCTTCACCTACTAATACTCCAAGGTAGTATTCTGTTTGTGCAAATGCATGTATAGAAATAAGACAGACATATATAAAAAATATTCTTTTCATTAATTTATTGATCATATCGTTCCCCTTGCTTGTTTGTCATTTGCTTTTATAGTGGTATAGCAGAATCAAATATTAAAAAACAATAAAAAAATACACAAAACTTAGCAGTTTGACTTGAAAGACCTTTTATGCTAGTATGCCGGCCAACTGTGAATATATGAAAAAGCCAATAAAAACAAATAAATCAAAAGGTTTATCTAAAATGAAGAAAGCACAAAAAAAGACAAAAGTAGTGGCAAAAAAAGCATCTAAGCCTAAAAAGGTAGTAAAAAAGGTAAATACCAAATCAAAGCTTGTACCCACTAAAAAAGTTAAAGAACAGGTAAAAGTAAATACCAAAGTCAAACAGACCCCTGTTAAAGTTAATATTCCCTTTAACATAGGCGATTATGCTGTATATCCTGCACATGGAGTTGGCAAAATAGAGGCTGTAGAAGAAAAACATATTATGGGTGAAAGGATAGATTTTTTGGTACTTAACGTTCTTGATACAGGGATGAATGTTTTTATACCTGTAAAGAACATAGCAAGCGTTGGACTAAGACAGGTCGTAAAAACATCAAAAGTAAAAGATGTGTATGACGTACTTAAACAAAAAAAGAGATCTGTTACTGGTGCTACATGGAATAGGCGTTATAGAGAATATATGGAAAAAATAAAATCTGGTTCTGTTTTTGAAATAGCAGAAGTTTTAAGGGATTTAATGGTATTAAAGACAGAAAAAGACCTTTCGTTTGGTGAAAGAAAGATGCTTGATACAGCAAGGACACTTTTAGTTAAAGAACTTGCCCTTGCAAAAAGTTCGAACGAAAAGAAAGTGGATGCAGAGATACAAAAAATATTCTCTGAAGTTTAATAATGAATATAGCTGTTATATTGTCAGCCGGTTCTGGAACAAGATTTGGATCAGATGAACCAAAACAATTTTACAATCTATTTGGTAAGCCAATTATAGAACACAGCCTTGATCTATTTCAAAATTACAAAAAAATAGACAAGATAGTTGTGGTAGCAAGACAAGACCTTGTTGAAAGAACGAAAGATCTATCAAAAAAGTTTAATAAATGTATCATAGTCGTTAATGGTGGTGCAAGAAGGCAAGATTCTGTTTTTAATGCTTTGTCATGGATACAGGAAAATATAAGAGAGGTTAGTAAGGTGCTTATTCATGATGCCGCTAGACCTTTTATAGATAAAGACCTTTTAGACAGGCTTTTTAGTTCTGTTACAAACAATGATGCTGTAATACCTGTAATAAAAAGTGATGATACACTTAAGAAAGTAAACGATAATGTTGTTGTATCAACTCTTGATAGGAATGAAATAGTAAGGGTACAAACACCCCAGATATTTGATTTTAACGTTCTCTTTAACTGTTATAATGAACTTCCAAAAGATACTACTGTTACGGATGACGCAAGTGTGCTTGAGTTTTTTTCTAAAAAAGTTTTTTGTGTTGAAGGTAGCGAGAAGAACATAAAGGTTACCTATCAAGATGATATAAGGTCTTAAGGAGATTGTTGTTATGTCAATCAACATATCAGGCATAGGTTATGACAGTCACAAATTGGTGAAGGGCAGGGCTCTCATTATTGGTGGTGTTATAATAGAATCAGAATTTGGTCTTCTTGCTCATTCAGATGGAGATGTACTTTGTCATGCATTAATAGATGCGATACTTGGTGCTAGTGGTAAAGACGATATAGGCACTTTGTTTCCTGATACAGACGAAAAATGGAAAAACGCAGATAGCATAAAAA
>JAKIZQ010000059.1 GCA_022707945.1 Bdellovibrionales bacterium | reverse complement strand
TTATGGATATTGTTAGCCAAAGCCAACATTATTTTTGCTCTCCAAGGGATGTTATCATCAGAATATCCATCTTCGTCTAGGTATCTTGGTTCCATCATCATTGGGTATAGATTTACCATTAAGTAACCCAAAAATTCAAAATTATCTTTAGTCTGTCCAGAAAGACCTTTAGAGACCTCTTTTTCTGTAAAATAACTATAGTATGTATTTGAAGAGAGGTCTGTGCTGTATCCTGAAGCATTATCTATGGAGAAAGCGTACTTCGAAGAAGAACTTGAGATTTCTATTGAACGGTTAACGGGATTTTCGGGACTTATATAGTTCAACAAAGAACCATTTCTTTCACCAAATAATGTTAGAACATTTATTACATTTTCTTTGAAACCAGCAGGAAGGTCATAATATTCTGACGCCATTTCGTTAAGTACTTGAATAGCCCCATGCATATTTCCTTTAATTAAATTGTCATTAAATTCTTGTTCTGAGGCAGATCTTTCTTCCATGTTTATTATACTTTCAGCCATCATGTTTGGCGTTACTTTTTCTGCAAATTCTTTTGCTACTGGACTTTCTACTCTGGTTCTTATATCCACAACAACGTTTTTGCTGTATTCTAATGTTTCTTCCCAGTGTTCCTGTGAACCAATAAAATCTTTTTGATTTGTCAGTGCCTTAGCTTTTCTTTGTTCGTCATTACTGAGTTCTGCTAGCAATAATTCTATGCTTGGATCATTATCCAGCCCTTCTTGTTTGTTGTATTTGAATATTATGCCTATTATATAATTGAAGATATTTAGTACTTTTTGTTTATCCTCTGGTTTTTTAAGGTAACTCAAGGTTTCCTTTACGGTTTTAGGACTTTTTCTTAATACATTTATAATCTGTTGAAGGGCTGGGAGATTATCAAACTTGTTATATTGGTACTCAAGTTCTTCATCTGTTGGATTTGGAGCTATACCAAGAAGCGCATCCAAGAAAACTTCTTTTTCTATATTGGCAAGGTTTACATTAAGGGCCATTATCTCGTCCATATTGAATATACCTGGGAATAATTGGTAGAATGTGTAGTGATTTATTATTTCTGCAAGGTTGAACACGATTATCATTTTACCTGTTTGTTTAAAGAAAGATGGTTTTGGATTTAGCTGATACCTGTTTAGATCTTGTATCCTTGAGTATAGGTCCTTACATTTTCTTTTCTTTAATCCCTCTAACATTATTCTTGCAACATGTATTGCTCTATCACTTACGATAGCCTCTGCCATTAAGAAAGAAGCCATTGTTGTTCCTATTCTTGCAAGGGCATTCCAAGACAAATTAGTTTCACTAAAAACGGCCCAAGCGGCAGCTCTTATTGCCTCGTTCTCGTGGTGGATATCGCTAAATAACTGTATGTATTGTGGAACTATTTGTGCCGCCCACATACCAAGTGTCATGCTAAGAGCCGGTAAAGCAATACTTTTTATAGTGTAGTTAGTAAGATATGTTTTATTCCATGTTGGATATAAATTCCTATAGGACGATCTTGTCATTTCCTTCATTATTTTTGTTTGTGCAAAACCTAATTGAATACCGTATGAAACAGCAGAGAAAGATGCAAAACTTATATGAAAATAGGGGTCAGTTAGTTCTTCCCAAATAAGGCTTCCTACTCCTAATGCACCGTTTGTCTCCATTTCTGCTTTGTTGTTCTCTGCTTCATATTTTTGAAAGATGTTAGATGCAAAGTAACCACCGGTTAGAGTGTTCATTAATCTTTGTGATAACATTGCTATATAAAAAGTAGAAAAACCTTTAAAATATTCTGCTGTTATCATTACAGATCTTGGCCATACTATTTTTGTTTCGGTCTTAAGTCTTTTTATTTCTGCTTCTAGGTTGTTAAATTTTTCTTGTTCCTCTGGTGTTAGTCTTTCTAACTTGTTTTTATATTTTTTAAATTCCTCTTTTTTTGTTTTTAGTTCTGCTCTCTTCTTTGCTAGTTCTTTTTTATCTATTGGTTTTTTCTCTACTAAAGGAGCTTCTGGGTTCAATCTTTCCATCGGTGTCGTTATGTCTTCTGTTAGTATTGTAAGATTTTTTAAATCTGCTTCATTTAATTTGCCTTTTTTAAGATATGTCTTTGCTAATGATGAAAATGTGTTTTTCTGTTTATTCGGATTTTTAAGTTCAGATGCTTCGAGTAAAGATATTATAGATGTTCTTTCATTTTGGCTCAGCTCACTAGAAAAGACTTTCTTTAATACCTTTAATGCTTCAGACTTTATTCTTAAATCCTTGACGTAGGCTTCTTGCTTTGCTTTTTCTGTTATAAGTAATGTGTATCTTGCTATCTTATCCATGAGGAAGATTTTTCTAACACTTACATTACCCTCTGGTATTTTTTCTCCTACGAATTGAACAGTTCCGTCCTTTAATATTTCTGTTTTTCCATTAGATACGTAGTCGCTGGTTTTATCTAAAAGATACGAAGTTGCCTTACTTAGTTCTTTTATGTTCTTTTCATATTTCTCTATCCATTTATTCCACTTATTAAGGGTTTCATCTATGTATTCATGGAATTCAGCTATACTTTCTAGTGGTTCTATATCTGTTACTTTAGGCAAAGATAGATTCATGCTTTGATGATGTTTCTTCTTATATACTTCAATATAAGGATCTAATTCACTTGTCCTTTTTTCTTCTAATTGCATGAATTCTTTGTTCAGCTCATCTGGTGTCTTACATCCATTCTCTTTCAATATCTTTATTACTTCAGTTTCTATATCTGGGGTAATAATCTCAGGAAGTAGAGCGTTGGTTTTTTCTAAGTTTACAAGATATTTTCCTAGTCTATTTAAGTAGTCTGATACCTTTTCATCAAAGATAGGATAAATTCCTTTTTCTATGTAAAATAAATTGCCTTTATCATCTACGTAGGTTCTTATCTCCTTCTCGGTTAGTTCTATTTCTCCATTTTTTATTACATCTCTAAATTCAAATAGCTGTTCTGACGAGGGGATGTTCTTTAGAAATTTTGGATTTATAACCCCAGTTCTGTCATATTCAGCACGAGCTTCTTCATTTGATAATATTGAATATGCTTCAGTTATTTTAGAGAAGAGGTCTTTGTATTCTTGTCGTTTTGCATCTTTTTCTTGAGGGCTTAAATTGCTGTTGTTTAATTCTGCTTCTATTTTGTCTGTGTGGTAGATCTTTGATTTGTCTCGAAATGCTTTCTTTATTTCTTTTTGAGTTGCAGTCCTTGGAATGCCGAGCCTATCATATAAGTTGTCTGTTTGTGAATAGAGGTTGTTTAATGAGCTTATCAAGATAGCTAATATAAAAAATAATTTCATAAGTGAGCGCATATAATACACACCTCTACGTGTTTGCTTGACCAAGTATTTTAAGCAAAAGCCATGCCATTAATAAAGTCTAGTTATAACAGATGGTTAAATCAGATAAAGATGTCTAAAACAAGGGTTTTTTATTACATGTGAACAAAAGATTTACACTTAATGGTATAATGACAAGATATGTCAAACATAAGCCTTTCCAAAATAACATTACTCAATGCAGGATGGGAAGGTGGCAATGTTGTTCTACATAAATTATCTAATAAAAAACCAAACAAAGACAATAAGTTTGTTAGTATAAGTAAGGCAGGTGGAATGGCTGTTGTTGTTTCTGAACTTCCTTCTGCTCTTTTAAAATATGGAAGAGATGAAAAAATATCTTTTATCATTAACAGTGTGAGCCCTTATATTAGCGGAGCGATACGTGATACCAGTTTATCGTCGTTAGTACGGGAAGGATATCTTTCTAAGTACACAGATATTAAAACTAAATATGATGGATCTCAGTACAGTGTAGAGGTCTACCAGGGCAAGACTGACTTTGGTTATCAATACCTTTTAAAATCAAATGTCTGGGACGGTAAATTTGGCGGCAACATGAGTCCCTATGTTCTTACTCTTAAGGGTAGAGAAGATGATGAGGAATTAAAACAGGCTTTTGAACCAAATAATCCACATGCTTTAGGCTTGTTAGAAGAAAAAGCTTATATCGTTTTTGCTCAAAGCGTTGCTAAGTTGTATGAACTGTTAAAAATAGATTGTGCAATACTACATGATTACCATTCAGGGTTGGCAGTGCTTTACAACGAAGATATAAGGCCGATATTGATAGGTCATAATATGGCGTATCAGGGTGTTATGGCCATAAACAAGCGACTATTAAAAAATGGTTATCATGAGTTCAATCACATGGTCGCGTTAAAGGATCTTTCCAAACGGCTGTGTTTGGACGAAATAATAGTACATAAATATTTTAGGACTTGGTGTACACCTTTTGATGTAGGTGTTGGAAATATATTACAGGCTGTACTTAAAAAATGTAGAGAACTTACAGGCATAAGTGCAACTACCGTTAGTGAAGGTTATGCAAACGAACTTAAGGAAACATACGATCAATTAAAAAAGAGAATAGAGAGTTCTCAGCCTTATAAATTAAGCCAAGATCATTTTGATGTTGAAAAAATAAGGATGAGGATAAAGGATTTTTATAGAACACATTTTGATATAGCAATAAGTGATAGTGAGGCAGACAGGTCTTTGTTATTAGAGGAGAGCAGGGGACTTGAAGAACTAAGATTAGCAAATATAGTCGGTATATTGAATGGTCTTGATACAGAGAAGCATGCTTCAAGGAATAAGTTATTAAGGGATATAATAGTTAATCCTTATTCTTTTGAATGGAATAACATAGAAACACCGTTGTTCATTAAGAACGTTATAGCAAAAGATACAGATTTTAGGGACGGACTGAATTATCATCAATCTCAGCCAATAAGGGTGTTTAGAGCAAAATCATTTTTAAGAAAAATATTATTGATGGAGTCTTTTCCGTCTAAAGAACATAGAGAAATATGGGATGATACCACGTCTTTTATCCATTATTCATGGGGCCGTTTGGTTGATCAAAAGAATATACCGCTTATAATATCAGAGGCTGAACATATAACCAAAAGAGGAGGCATCTTAATCCTTGTTGCAGCAAATCCAGATGATTCTTTGGCAAGAAAAATAGAAGAAGCCGCTTATCTTAGATCAAAAGAACTTTTGTCTAACGGATTTAGGTTTGCATTTACGTCTAAATTTGACACAAGAGGATCTATCTTTGCAGGTGGAGCAGACCTTGTGCATGTTCCATCTAGATATGAACCATGTGGACTTACGGATATGGAGTCTTACTGGATGGGCACTCCAGTCGTTGCTAATCTAGTCGGTGGTCTTGGCAAGGGTGGCTATGCAGTTGGTAATTTCACAGCAGATCCAACTTCGATGGAATCAATGCGTTTAGCTTATAGAAGAGTGTATCAAAGGGCTGTTAATATTAAGAAGTATTATCCTCAAAAATGGAGAGAACTTTGTTTAGAAGCACTTAGTCTTGACTTTAGTTATAAAAAACCAGTTCATCTTTATATAAATATAATACAGCTAGCAATAACAAAAACCGAGATGAATGAGTGTGTTAAAATAATTCAAGGTTACAAGAAAGGTATTGACTACGATAAAGAAAAACTTCTAAAAGCTAAACAAAAAATAGCTTCTTTACCAAAAGAACTAAAGAGAACATATCTTGAATATGGTACTAAGTTTTCTTCTTATGATCCAAATAGAGCCTTTTTTTATGGCGTAGATAATCAGACCTTGTACGAATTGTTTAAAGACTAAGGATGTCTCTAATTAAGTTCATACCTCAAGGTTAACCAAAAAGACCTGCCGGGTTGTGGATAACCGTTAAAGTCTTCATAATTTACATTTCCTATATTCTTTACTTCTACGTTGGCAGAGAATGGACCAATGAACGTAGTTATGCCTGCATTATGCTCTCTTTTTATCTTTGCTGGTAAAAGGTTGGCCGTGTCGTAAAATAACCCGCTCGAATATATGAATTCATAGTAAGGTTTAAATATCAAATAAGTTCCACTTAATTTTATAGATGCTGTGTCCTCGAATTTGCCGGGGAGTCGCTTGTTGTTGAAAACTGGTACTTTACTTTTATTTACAGGATTTTGCCATGTATAGTTTAAAGATATTGTTTGTCCTTTAAGAGGTTCTAAAAGTAAGGTGTTCTCTATTCCGTTATTAACGGAACTTGATATGTTGACTGCTTGACCTATGCCTCTTGAATTATATACGTATGATATGACATCATCTATGTTAGTTCTAAAGTATGTACTACTGAAATATATTATCTTAGTTTCAGCTTCTAATCCTATATCAAAGTTCACACCTTTCTCTGCTTTAAGGTCTTTGTTACCGTTAAAAAAACCTCTGTCACCAAAAAGTTCAAAAAAGGAGGGTTCTCTAACATATCTTGCAAGATTACTTTTTATGTTAAGCCAACTTATTAGATTATATTTTGCTCCAATCTTTGGATTAAAATAATTGTTGGATTCAATCCTTGGTGATGAAGAGGATCTGAATTTATTGTCGTAGTGTTCAAGTGTTATAGCAGGTATAATTGCCAGAGTTCTGTTTATTAAAGAGATCTTGTCCTGTAGTGCCACTGAATAGTAGTTCCTTGTGCTTGGTTCGGTGTTTGCTTGATATAAAAGATCATATGAATTATAGTTTTCTTGTCGGATATCAATATTAGAACTTATATTGTTAAAGCTTGTTGGTAGTTCAAAGAATTGGTTAAGACCATAACTTGTAGTTACATATTTGTTGTGTTGCTTACCAAGTCCTACATCGTTGTTAGTGTCTGAATATATCTCTTTTTTGTAAGAGTGGTCGAACCTTGATGCAGAGTTAAGTTTTCCTATCAGTTCGTTCGATATCAATTTTAGATTAACTATATTCCTTTTGGTGTCAAACGTAGTCGTTGCTTTTGGGTTGT
>JAKIZQ010000058.1 GCA_022707945.1 Bdellovibrionales bacterium | reverse complement strand
AGCTCCATTCTTTTTATATTACCTTTCAAAGTCATTATCAAAAGTTCTGATTCTAAATTTTCATCAGCTATGCCGACTATTTTGACATCATCTTTTAACTTTAATATTTCTTTTACATCAACACCTTTACCATAACGTCTCATTTCTGGTATAGAGAACACCTTAAAAGGATACACCCTTCCTTCAGAAGTAAATACAAGTAGACGTTGTGAAAGATCTGCCTTGCAAACATATTTTACAACATCATCGCCAGTGAATACGACGTTAGATTCTCTTTCACCCTGTTCACTAGACGGCTCATAACGTTTAATGAATCCACCGTTAGTAACAGCAACAAGTACTTCTTTTGACGGAATAAGCTCATCAAGTTTCTTTTCTTCAAAATCACCACTTATCCTTGTTCTTCTATTGTCAGCAAATTTAGATTTTATATCATTAAACTCTTGTCTTAATATTTTTTTAACCTTCTGTTCACTATTAAGAATGCTTTGAAGTTCTTCGACTAGCTCTGAGAGTTGTTTGTGTTCTTCTATTATTTTATTAACTTCTAGACCAGAGAACCTATAGTTAGGCAACACGACCAATGCTTCACTCTGTATTGGTGTTAAAAGGAATTCTTTTTCTACCTTAGATTTTAGATCCTGTTTATCTTTTGATTTTGGTAATATTTCTTTAAGATATCTTTCTTTTTGCTCCAAAACCTTTCTGTACCCTTCTAGTATGTGTTGCTTTTCTTTTGCCTTATTAAGTTCAAATAAAGTTCTTCTTCTTACAACTTCTTCTCTAAAATCTATGAATATCTGTAACATCTTCTTAATACCAAGAAGCTGTGGTTTTCCATCTACAAGACAAACCATATTAATTGCAAAATTAGAATCAAGAGGAGTGTTCTTATAAAGTTTCTCTATTATAAAATCTTCTGGTGCTGTTTTTGATAGGTCCAGTACTATTCTTACACCTTCTTGATCAGATTCATCCCTTATGTCAGTTATCCCGTCTATTTTTTTTGCTTTAATAAGCTCATAGATCTTTGATGTAACCCTGCTTTTTACAACGCCGTAAGGAACTTCTTTTATGACAAGTCTTTTTTTATCTTTTTCCTTTTCAACAGCTATATCTGCCCTCAGTCTTACTACACCCTTACCTGTTTCGTAGGCTTGTATAATACTACCGTCGTCTATGATCGTTGCGCCGGTAGGAAAATCTGGTCCTTTTATTATACTTAGAAGTTCTTTTATTTTGATGTCTGGGTCTTTTAATATTGCCATTAAAGCATCCATTACCTCTCCAATATTATGAGGAGGGATATTGGTAGCCATACCAACAGCTATACCAGAGGCTCCATTTATCAATAAATTAGGAAATCCCGACGGTAGTACCTGAGGTTCTTTATGAGTATTATTATAATTATCAGACATATCCACCGTATCTTTTTCTATGTCGTTCATAAGATATGATGAAAGTTTATCAAGCCTTGCTTCTGTATATCTATATGCCGCGGCAGAATCACCGTCTAACGAACCAAAGTTGCCCTGACCCTCTACAAGAGGTGCCCTCATTACCCATGTTTGGGCCATTCTTACCAATGCATCATATACAGCCGTGTCACCATGAGGATGATATTTTTTAAGCACTTCTCCCACTATACCAGCACATTTAGAGAATTTTTTGTCGTGAGTAAGTCCTTCGCTGTACATCGCATATAATATTCTTCTCTGCACTGGTTTTAATCCATCACGAACATCCGGTAGAGCTCGGCTTGTTATTACGCTCATTGAGTAATCTAGAAAAGAACCTTTGATCTCATCTATGTAAGAGATGCTTTCTTCTGTGTTCTTGGTAAAAAAATCAGGTTGAGTACTCATATGTCAAGGTTCCTCACATTCAATGCATTTACGTCTATAAAATGTTTCCTTAAAGAAACGCCTTCTCCCATAAGGACAGAAGTAAGATCATCAGCCGCTTCTTCATCCTCAAGATCTACCTTAAGGACCAATCTTGTTTTTGGGTCCATGGTAGTTTCCCAAAGTTGATCTGGGTTCATTTCGCCCAATCCTTTGTACCTCTGTATATCTATCTTGGATTTTGCATAATCCATTATCTTATCTGATAAACTAAATATGTCAGACACAGGAACAGCCCTGCCCTTATCTAGCAAGTCCACATAATAAGGCGGATATGAAAGTGTCTTCAATTTTAAAGATGCTTTATCCATATCGTTGAATTCAGGAGATTTCATAAATTCATCATTCAGAACAGTCGACATCCTTCTTCCACGCCTTTCACTGTTTATTTTTATTATGGTAGAACCTTCTTCTTTATCTTCTTCAAAATCAACAGTTATAGGATTTATTTCTGGGTATAGTTTTGACAGAAATGGCATGTAGGTCTGTATTTCTTTTTTCAATAGCGCCTTGTTTTTTTCATCCCAAAGAGAGTCTTTTCTAATACTGGTGGATCTAAGGATATGATCAATGACCAGCTTCTCTGAATTCTTTGGCAAAGACCTAAAAGATTCTGAATAATTTATCAATGAGCGTATTAAAGAGACCAACTCTTTATCCTTGAATGTCTTATTTCCAGAAATACTAACAGCACAATTTTTTTCTGCAACTTTTATAAGGGTATCATAAAGAGCTTCGTTGTTCTTTAGATACTCCTGCTTGTTGCCATACTTAACCCTATAGAGTGGTGGTTGTGCTATATACACATGACCTTTTCTTATTAACTCTGGCATTGCTCTATAAAAGAAGGTCAACAACAGTGTTCTTATGTGAGACCCGTCGCTGTCTGCGTCTGTCATTATAACTATTTTATGATATCTTAATTTTGATATATCAAAACTTTCTGCTATTCCACACCCAAGAACCTGTATTAGACTTTTTATTTCCTCATTCTTCAATATGTCGTCTATGTTCTTCTTTTCTACGTTAAGTATTTTACCTTTAAGTGGCAATATCGCTTGTATCTTTCTGTTCCTAGCCTGTTTAGCAGAACCTCCTGCAGAATCTCCTTCCACTATAAAAATTTCTGCTTTTGATGGATCCCTTACTTCACAATCAGCAACTTTGCCCGGTATAGACGATATCTTATCCAAAAGACCTTTTTTCCTAACCAAAGTTCTTGCTCTTTTTGCCGCTTCAGAAGCCTTGAACGCAACAACGGCTTTCTCGCAAAGTTCTTTTGCTACAGATGGATTAGACTCAAGGTATTCTGTCATCTTGTCATAGACGAATTTGTGTACAGCATTTCTTATCCACACATTAGTAAGCTTGGTTTTTGTCTGACTTTCAAATTCTGGTTTTTTCGCCCTTATACAAACAAGTGCGGTCAGACCTTCTCTAATATAATCACTCTCTAGTCTTTGTTGCTTTAGTTTTTTCTCATTATAATCATTAAGCGCCTTGCAAAACCCACTCTTAAATCCAGCCTCGTGAGTACCACCCTCTGGATTGTTTATTGAATTTGTATATGATCTTACTTTTTCATAATTGGTATCATTGTATTGCCAACCTATTTCAAGCAAAAGGTTCTCGTTATTCTCCTCATGTATATATTCACCCTTAAAAACCACAGCATTACTTGGAACCACCACCGTTCCTTCATTATATTCTTCTATTAGTGTTTTTATTCCGTCTGGGAAAAGATAAACATCTTCTTCTGCCCCTTCTTCTTTAAATGTTATTTTAAGGTTGCTATTAACATGAGCCATGTCCTTTAATTTATTGGACAGTATTGCCGACTTGAATTTTGTCTTTGTAAAGAATTTCTCATCAGGCTTAAAGGTTATAGTTGTTCCACGCTTATCTGTCTTACCTATTTGTTTTAAAGCCTGTAATGGTTTACCAAATTCATATCTTTGCCAATATCTTTTACCGTCTTTTCTTACTTCTACCTCTAAGAACTCACTCAGAGCATTAACCACAGAGAGTCCAACACCATGAAGCCCACCAGAATAATTATAAGCACCTTTTCTCATCTTGCCGCCTGCATCCATGGTCGTAAGAACAACCTCTAGTGCAGATTTTTTTTCTGTAGGATGTTTTTCTACAGGTATACCTCTTCCATTATCGCTTACAGTTACTACGTTATTTGAATGCATTATTACATCTATCTTATTGCAAAAACCATTCATTGCCTCGTCTATGCTGTTGGCCACAAGCTCGTCAACCAAATGATGCATTCCTCTGGTAGAAAGGTCTCCTATGAACCTTGCAGGGTTTTGCCAAACGGCTTCAAGTCCTCTAAGAACGACTATATCATCTGCTCTTTGTTCTCTATTCTCGAATAAATTACTCATAGTTTTATGCTCAATCCTGTATGAACTCCATAAAGAAATTCTGAATAAAAATATTTCATTACCATTAACGCCTTTAAAGATATGGTTGGATACACATAATATTCAAACCCAAGATCACCACTTACTATGGTATATCCCTTTATCCAGCCTATATAATTCACAGCTGTCATACCAAATCTTCTGGTGAAATATACATCATAATTGAAAAAACTAAAGCGGAAACCTGAACCAGATATCTTGTCTGTCACTATGCGCTCCCAACCTAGTGTTAATTTTGGCTGAAAATGCCTTCGTGGTATCAGCCTTATTACAAAATCGGCAGACCACATAGTATCATCAAGCTCTCCATTATTGTAAGTATCGTATGCAAGCGCAAGTCCAAACCATTTTTTATAGAAAGAAGGAGCTATTTTATACCCGCTGAACCTATCATTAGTCTTTGAGAGCATCAGGTCTATTACGCCAGAAGCCCTATTAAAACGTCTTAACTGTGGCATGTTGGCACTTTCATCAAGAGGATATTGTAACCAAGGGAACATTGGTGCAAGAACTAGTGACCCACCAATTAAACAAGCATCGGAATTAGAACAGCGTGTTAGTAATCTGCTCACTGCATCATCACTTGTAATATCAGTTTGAGAAAAAGCATTACTGCAAAAAAAGAATAAGCAAAAGATGAAGATATAACTAATAAGTTTCATTTTAAGGGATTATAAGCTAAAATAATTTTCATGAAAAGCACCGATTATGCAAGAAAAGCTGGCACAAAGATAATTGCCACTCTTGGGCCAGCAAGCTGTAAATTAAGGCAAATTGAAAGATTGGTAGAGGCTGGAGCCACTGGTTTTAGGCTGAATTTCTCACATGGTGAGTATGATTTTGTAAAAGAGGTCATTTCGACTATAAGAACCGCAGAAAAAAAGCTCAACTTATATATACCAATAATGCAAGACCTTCAGGGCCCAAAAATACGCCTCAATAATTTTACAAAAGATTCAGTAATAAAGGACGGCGAACAAATGAGCTTTGGTCTTTGCAAAAGTTCAGATCAAAACACCAGTAAAATATGTATCGTTTATCCAAAACTGGCAAAAGAATCCAAAGCAGGCGACAAGATCTTTATCGACGATGGCAAAATAGAATTAAAGATACGTAAAGTTAATAACGATAGTATAGACACCGATGTAATAAAAGGAGGTCTTTTACTCCCAAGAAAGGGTGTTAACCTTCCACACTCAAAGTTGTCAATCCCGTCGCTAACAGAAAAAGATATCCGCGATCTTGAATTTGGTTCTAAATATGAAATGGATTATATAGCGCTGTCCTTTGCCAGAACAGCACAAGACATAAGACATCTTAGGACTTTAATGAAAAAATTCAAATATCCAGCTTGTGTTATACCGAAGATAGAAAAACCAGAGGCAATACAAAATCTTGAAGGAATAATAAGAGAAAGTGACGCTATTCTTTTAGCCAGAGGGGACCTTGGAGTAGAGGTAGAGTTGGAGCACGTACCTTCTATACAAAAACATGTTCTTAACTTGTGCAGAACAAAAAAAGTACCAGTTATAGTTGCAACACACATGCTTGAATCAATGATAAGTAATCCACTTCCAACAAGAGCAGAAGTTACAGACGTATATCAAGCTGTGCAGGATGGTACAGATGCAGTAATGCTTTCTGGAGAAACAGCTGTTGGTAAATACCCTGTTGACGCCGTAAAAATGATGAAAAAAATAATAAAAGAAAGTGAAAACAACATACCGCTTGAAAGAAGGACCAGCATATTAATATCAGAAAACACCGATGATGCCATTGCCATGGCTGGTAGAGCAATAACAGACAGCATAAATGCAAGGTTCATTTGTTGTTTTACATCTAGTGGCTGGACGGCAAAGCTCTTGTCAAAGACAGGGCTAAAACATCCTGTCATCGCATTCACAGGAGATGATCAAACCAGCAGAAAGATAAGTCTTTATAGAGGCGTTACTGCCATTAACATAGGGGTACAACTGCCAAGTATAGATGCAATGTTTGGAACGGCTTCTAAGATATTAAAAGAAAGGTGTCTTGCCAACAAAGGGGATAAGTTGGTAATAGTTGCAGGCCAACCAATAGGCAGGTCTGGCACCACTAACATCCTAAAAGTCCACACGATTGAATAATGTACATATTTTATACAAGTGACTAAATTAAAGAAACACAAAATCAACAAAACCTTTTAATAACAATATGTTAACCCTTGGCATTAATATTGCAGTAAAAAACTCCGATAGGTTTAGTACAGGAGGATTTTTATATGAAAAAATTAATACTTATGCTGATGATCGTGCCAACGATACTTATGGCACAGAACAATCAATATACAGCTTATACATGTGACTATACAGTAGACGGTATTAAATACGAGCCTGACCAAACAGTCTTAGATAAACTTTCTGAGCTTGAAATAGGAATTTTATCTTGTGAAAAAACAGGTCTAACAGTACTACTAAACCAAAAAGGCACAGGATTATTTAATGCAAAAACGAATAAGGTAACAACTTTTAAAGACAGTATATATTCTGTATGTAAGGATTTAGAAAAGACACTAAATAATTTTAATAGTTCAATAATAGAGCTTAAAGCTAAGCACCCTATAGAAAGAGCTATAACCTTTAATGCAATCAGTAAAAGTATAAATAGTAATACAAGCTTGTTTATGCAAAAAGAAGCTCCTGACTCTTGGTTTAAATATAGGACCCTGTTTGCAAATGACCTACTAAACGGTTTTGATTATGCATATGATCTGATAGCAACA
>JAKIZQ010000057.1 GCA_022707945.1 Bdellovibrionales bacterium | reverse complement strand
CATTAGGCGAATCTTATCTTTGAATCTTTCAGAGAGCATGAACCTTAATTTTCTGTGTGGAGCAAGTGTAAGGTCTGGGTCTATTTTTATCAAGCGGTCAGCCTCGTTTCTTGCTAGAACCAGTACATCTATATCACGAACAAGATTACCAACTCTAAAGCCCGGTATTCCGTGCTGTCTTGTACCAAAGAATTCTCCGGGTCCTCTTAGAGCAAGATCTTCTTCTGCTATTTTAAAACCATCATCTGTGGCAACCATTGCCATTAGTCTTTTTGTAGAAGTATCTGTTTGATTGCTCCCTGCCATCATTATACAGACACTCCTTACATCTCCTCTGCCAATACGACCTCTTAACTGATGAAGCTGAGACAAACCAAATCTTTCTGGATGTTCTATGAACATAACAGTAGCATTAGGCACATCTATACCAACCTCTACTACCGTCGTAGATACCAAAAGATTTATTTTAGCATCCTTAAAATCCCTCATTACTTGTTCTTTTTCTTCTCCTCTCATCTTTCCGTGTAAAAGGCCTACGTTCCACGATTTGAATTCTGTAGCAAGCACACGCACGGCATCTTTTGCACTCTTTAGCATAAGCTTTTCACTTTCTTCTATAAGAGGGTAGATAAAGTACGCCTGTCTTCCTTTTTTAAGTTCCTCTTTTATAAAATCATAAACTACTTTTCTTTTATCCTCGTTAACGACCCTTGTAGTTATTGCTTGCCTACCCTTTGGTTTTTCGTCTATAACACAAATATCAAGATCACCGTATAAGGTCATAGCTAGTGTTCTTGGTATTGGAGTAGCTGTCATTACAATAGTGTCTGGAGTTCCTTTTTTCATTAAACTAAGTCTTTGTTCTACTCCAAACCTGTGTTGTTCATCTACGATGATAAGACCCAGAGAATTAAAATCAACGTCATCCTGTATGAGTGCATGAGTCCCAACCACAAATCCAACGGTTCCTTTTTCTATTTCAGATCTTATTCTTTGTTTTTCTGACTTATTTATAGAGCTTATTAAAAGCTCTGCTTTAACATCGCAGCCAAAAAGTTCCACAAAATTTCTGTAGTGTTGTTCTGCTAGTATTTCTGTTGGGGCCATCATGGCAACTTGCTTACCGTTAAGTATTGCAAGCATAGCGGCATAAAAAGCAACTATCGTCTTACCAGAACCAACATCACCCTGTATGAGTCTGTTCATAGGTTCAGGTTTTTTCATGTCAGAGATCAACTCTTGTATTACCTTGTTCTGTGCATTAGTAAGTTCAAAAGGAAGTTTAGAGTTAAGCATATCAAGATATTCTTGTTTAACATCAAAGCTAATGCCAGGTCTTTTCTTTATCCCTCTTCTTCTTATAGAAAGAGCAAGTTCAAGCACAAAGAACTCATCAAAAATAAGTCTTTTCTGCCAGAGGCTGTTAAAGTCAGATAAAGATCTAATATCTGTATCTTTAGAAGGAAAATGGACTTCTTTTATACTAGTAGAAAGTGGAGGTAATTTCATTGAAGTTAAAACACTCGCAGGCATAAAATCTTCTACACTGTTAGCAAATCCATCTACGACATTAAACATTATTCGACGTATTGTTTTTTGTCCCAAACCTTCTGTTTCTGAATATATTGGTACTATTCTGCCATAATGAAGTTTATCGTCAGAACTAGCACCTTCTTCTATTATTTCTATGTCGGGATGATGTAATTCAAGACGACCGTTATAGATACTACTGGTACCAGAGACAAAAACATTAGCCCCTTTTTTAAGCGAGTCTAAAAAATACTTCTCGCTAAAGTTAAACCACTTACAAACTATCTTGCCTGTTGAGTCCCCTACTTTAACAGTAAGTATCTTTTTTCTTCCACCTTTGAAACGATTTATATCTATATCGAGTATCTGTGCTTGAAAAAGTCCATACTCCATTGGAACAAGTTTAGAGATAGTGGTTAATTTACTTCTGTCCTCGTAGGCACGTGGAAGATAATACAGAGCATCCTCTATGGTGTTGATGCCTTTCTTCTTTAGAAGTGTGGCAAGTTTCGGACCAACACCCTTAACATACTGAATAGAGGATAAAGCTCCTTTTTTATACATATTCTATTTTTTTTATCTCGTACTCAATTTCTCCCTTAGGAGTGTTAACAAGAGCATCATCGCCCTCTGTTTTCCCTATCAAAGCTCTGGCTATTGGAGACATTATGGAGATAGTTCCTTTTGAAACATCCGCCTCGTCTGGACCAACTATTTGGTATTTAGAAATATCACCTGTCTCCAAATTCTGTACGGTAACAGTTGCACCAAATACTATCTTTGATTCTTTTATCTGAGAAGGGTCCAAAACCTGCAAAGATGGAAGTTTTGACTTAAGCTCAGCTATCCTACCCTCTATAAAACTCTGTCTTTCTCTAGCGGCAGCATATTCTGCGTTCTCACTAAGATCACCGTGAGCACGAGCTTCCTCTATTGCATCTATTACAGCAGGCCTATCTACCTCTAATAATCTTTTTAATTCTATCTCTAATTTTTTCTTACCTTCTGTTGTTATAAAAGCCAACTCAACCTCCCTTAAAACCTAACTAACGGTTTAGTACTATATATATCCCTTACATCAACATGTGGATATTCCACTGTCTTAACTTTCATTAAAGCCAATCTCATCATCAGATCAAGATGATATGATCTTTCCATATTACGTATCTTCTTAATTTCTCCTTTAATATAAGATTCTGCCTCTGGATAATGAAAACAAAAACCTACACCAAAGATCTTTTTCTTCCCTATATTTACAATCCTGCCTTGGAATATATCTCCCTTATGAACAAAACTTAAAAAATAATCATCGTGTACTTCATATTTAATACCCGTGAACATGTCCTTAACCTTAACACTATCACGTCTTAATTCCTTAACTATAAAAAGACTTGAAACAGAGGCGTCCATGCCTTGCAAAAAACCTTTTTGCTCTTCATCTATATTTTTATCGTGCATAAAAATATACATCTTTAACGGAGTAAGATCCTCCTCATCAAGATTTCTATCAAAAACGTACCAATCCAAAAAAAGATTTATCCTATCAATATATTCCCTGCTATCTTCGTAGACAGTGCCGCTTAAAGAAAAGAATTCTTGCTTTGCTTTTTGTATTTGAGTTCCATATTTACCAGTGCTGAACTCTTTAACTATATTATCGAAACAATTTTTAAATTCCATATCACCCTACAAAACAAGAGCCCCCGGCATTTAAGCCGGAGGCCCTTTTGGTCGACTAAATAATTCGACTACCTTCTTTTTTTAGACTTTTTAGCTTTTTTAGCTTTTTTAACTTTTTTTACTTTCTTTACTTTTTTAACTTTTTTAGCTTTTTTAGCCTTTTTAACTTTCTTAACTTTTTTAGCTTTTGCTTTTTTATGTTTCCTCTTAGCACCTTTCTTTCCACCACGAGCCATCTTTACACTAGAAACGTCGCCGTCCTTGTCAATGTAGAACAAATGCTCAGGAACTCTTTTTAGGTTAAGAACTTTTACTACTTCTGGTTTTGATTTCTGACCTTTTGCTCCACCGCGAGCCATTTTTACTCTAGCGATGTTACCATTCTTGTCGATGTAATAAAGATAACCAGCTTGTCTTTTTATTCCACAACGTTCAATCTTCATAAGGTTTCCCCCTCCCTTCTTTTTTTCTTGAGTTCTTTATGAACTCTAATCTGAATACATTATAGTCTATAAACTTTGTTTTTGTATAGTCTTTTTTTTATAAATAATGTTTTTTTTATTTTTTCATTTTTCTGACTAAAAAAACGGATAGGCCTATAAAGATAATATTAGCCCCCCAAGCAGACATTGGCGCCCATATTTTACCCGACATACCAAGGCTCAAAAGCATTGAGAACAGCACCCAGTAAGCAAATACGAGGACAAACCCCGCGCCGATGTTTATGGCAACGCCCCCTCTTCTTTGCTGTCTAACGGCAAAAGGTATAGCTATAAAGCACATAACTAAACCGGCAAAGGCCAGCGAGTAACGTTTGTGGTACTCAACCTCATATTTCGCGGGGGATATACCCGCATCCTTGAGGTCTGATATGTATTTTTTTAATCTTGAGGCTGTAAGATGTTCAGATCTGGCTTCCATCCTCTTAAAGTCGTCTGGCACTTCCCTAAGATTTATATTTATCTCTGGAACAAGCTCTGTAGTAGCTTTTCCGTCTATAAAGCTTGTTTTTCTTACGTCTTTAAGTAGCCACTGTTTTTTACCTTCATACAGAGCACGTTTGGCATAAACATGCTCTTTCATCTTAAAGTCTCCGTCGAAAGAATAAAGGCTTAAACCAGATACAGCCTTGGATTTTGAGTCATAAGAAGACACGTTGTAGATAATATCCTTATCCCTAAACCAAGCCCTCTTTTGATGTAAACTATCGTAGAACTCTCCTTCTTTGCCCACAATATCGACCATCCAGATCTTTTGAGCCTTAAAGTTAGCAATGGGCAACAAATAATCAGAAAACAAAAAAGACATAACGCTTATTACAATTACGAGTAAAAGTATGGGGCTTGATATCCTAAAAAGGCTCCTTCCACTGGTATAAAGGGCTACTATCTCGTTGTGTTTTGACATGTATGAAAAGAATAATAACGTAGCAAGTAATATACTTACTGGAATCATCTGTATCCCAACCTGAGGAACTCTGAAGAAATAATAGAGAGCTGTAGTACTTAATGGTGCATTAATGCTCCATATCCTAGACAAAAGATCTATTCCAATAAATAGAGATATAAGGATACACAAGAACAAAAAAAATCTTTTTATGAATTCAGAAACGGTATAACGGATTAAGACCCACACGGTCGTTTATTCGACATCCTCTGAGTCTGAAAGATTAACAGTATAAACCTCTCCCGGCATACTCTTTATCTTAACGTCTGCACTCATAGAGGTTATGCTAGAAAGTTCTTCTTGAGCTAGGTTAGATATTTTATTGCTTTCAGTAAATTCAACTTTACCAGCGGCTATTTCTCTTAAAGAAAGAACAACTTCTTTATTGTCCTTGTTTATTAACGGTCTAGACCCTTTAAGTATTTGTTTAGATCTTCTTGATGCAAGATGAACTAAAGCAAACCTGTTTGGTTCTTTTCTAAGACAATCTTCTACAGTAACTCTTGCCATATATAAAACCTCCGTGTCGCGCCATTCAATAAGTCAGGAACCCTTTTACCCTGTTATACCATTAAAAATCAAGCGAAAAAATCTGGTATATGTTCCTCGGTAGCAGAGCTAAGGTCCTGTAAAAACCCCTTATGAAAGCCAAGTTCATAAAAAGAATCACATACGAGCTGATACTCCTCGTTGTTTAATCGTCTTGAAAGCTCATTATAAAGACCCGCTTTATGAAGAGGACAATACTGGGACATAAGACTTATGTACACATCTACACCTATTAAATCTTTAATAGCCTTAAGCACCCCTATAGAGTTCTGAACATTCCCGGGGAGTACTAAATGTCTTATTATTAAACCTTGTTCCATTACGCCGTTAGCCTCATTAATTACATCATTCACCTGAGAACGCATTTCGCAAAGAACCTGTTTAAAATTATCAAAATAAGAAGGAGCACAAGAATATCTAACGGCGAGTTTATTATCGCTATATTTAAAATCTGGAAGATATATATCTACAAGTCCCTTAAGTTCTTTAACACCTTTAATGTTCTCATATCCACCACAATTCCATACAAAAGGGAGTTTAAAGCCCTCTTGTTTTAGTTTTTTCATGACGGGAATTATCTTATCTGCATATGGTGTGGGAGTTACAAAATTTATATTATGTACCCCCATTGACTCTAGTTCTTTACATATATTATAGAGGTTCTGAGAGTTTACATCTTTTCCTGCAGCTTCTTGGCTTATTTTGTAATTCTGGCAAAAAACACATTTCATATTGCAGTTAGCAAAAAAGATGGTACCAGAACCTTTAGTCCCTGATATTAGCGGTTCTTCTCCATAATGGGCTTGATATACATTTATCCGTAAATGATCTTCTGTTCTTGAACAAAAAGGTATTTTATTGCAATTTCTGGGACAATTATGGCACAAGAGCATCTTTCCACTTACCAAGTCCGGGGAAAACTAAAGATTTTGTATGCCCTGCTTGACCAAGGTCTTTTATTAATTGCCCCTGATACTCTATGTCTGCACCAGAAGCGTCGCCTATTAATATCTTTAATTCTTTTTGAGCCTCTATTTTTCTTGTATTGCCACTTCTTAATAGAAAATCAAAAGTTTTTCCGTTATCTATTTGAACCTTTACCCAAAGGTCCTTTTTAGCTTTAACAATTATTTTTTGCGTCGGGTCTACGGGCTTTTGTTCTACTAGCTTTTGTTCCACTACTTTTTGTTCTACAGGCTTGGGCTCAATCACTTTCTGTTCTACTGGTTTTTGTTCTGTTGATTTTTGCTCTACTGATTTTTCATCTACAACCTTTTGTTCTTCCTGAACTATCGCTGGTGGTGTAGTAACCGTTGTAGGAGCCATCCTTAACAACATCCTCTTCCTATACTCTGAGATCTCATCACTGGATGAAGTATCAGAACTAGGGAATATTATAAGGTACATTAATGTAAGGATCATCAGGGTCGCTACAGAAATAACTATGATTAAGCCTCTTTGGCTTAGCCTTATATTGTAGACTTTTTCTGCTTGTTTTTGATCATCCTCTTTTTCTACAGAAACAGGAGAAAGTATTTGGTCTTTTTTTGGTTTACCACCAGTAATGAGTTCATAGAATAGTACGGCTTCTTTTGGATTTACACCAAGGTAATTAAGATAAGACCTTATAAAACCTTTAACAAAAACAGGAGCTGGCAACTTATCAAACCTGTCTTCTTCAAGGTAAGATATTATACTTACGTTGATCTTTGTGTTAGCAGCCATCTCTTCTAAGCTAACACCTCGCTGATCGCGATTCTTCTTTAAATATGCTCCCAAAGCTTCCATGACAAAGAAAACTATATCTAAGCCCTTATTATGTCAACGAGATGTTGCCGTACTTGACAAGCTTTTGCTATGTAAATATAAGCATATGGAAAGTTGGCGGGGTAGCTCAGCTGGTTAGAGCACACGGCTCATATCCGTGGAGTCAAGAGTTCAAGTCTCTTCCCCGCTACCAACCTTCCTAATTTATGAAAGAACTATCTAGAACCGAAATAATAAAGCTCCTCTCACTAAAGAACAGAACAGATATAGACGCCCTCTTCAAAGAAGCATACGAAATAAAAAAACAACATATTGGAACAAAAGTCTACTTTAGGGGACTTATTGAATTCTCTAATAT
>JAKIZQ010000056.1:7160-7480 GCA_022707945.1 Bdellovibrionales bacterium | reverse complement strand
GGTCATATATTCAATGGAATAAAAAGTATTTCAAATGTTTAAGAGAGGGCATAGCTACTTTTGATAAACCAGAATGGGATGGTGGGGGTGTGCTTGTGGATATTGAAGATAAATTACTTCTTGTTTGCGAAGAATTGGGTATAGATATTGGAGAGGACGAGGACGCAACATTTGATTTTCTGCAAGACATGATAAAGAAAGCAGGGCTAACAGAAGAAAATATACGAGAGGCACTTATTACAGCTTTAGAGAAGAAAAATGAAAAGTACGAAGCTGAAATATCAGAAATGGAACGGCAAAAAAAGAGCAATAATGAGGCT
>JAKIZQ010000056.1:4377-7117 GCA_022707945.1 Bdellovibrionales bacterium | reverse complement strand
CGATAAGATTATGCGTTATGAGTCTTTTATTCAGAAATCCATAGCTCAAAATTTAATACTACTTAGGAACTTACAAAGGGTGTGATAATTGGGTTTGTTTTGCAGAAAACAGTATCTTGACTAAGAGATATCCTTGAAAAATTGAGCTAGTGATATATTGAGGGCTTTGGTTATTGAATAAAGCACAGATACGGAAAAGCTATATTTAGCTGTCTCCACTTCATGTAAATACTTAGTTGAAATATCAGACTGAAAGGCAAGCTCTTCCAGTGTTAGCCCCTGCTTCTGTCTAAGAGTTCTAACTTTAATGCCCACCTTTCTCAAAAATGACCATTCAGGCTTGTAGTGTGTTTCCGCTTTCGCCATAACGTATGCGTCACCCCTCTTTCCCAAGAGTAGAGGTAAAACGAGACTATAAACATAACGTATGCGTTGAAAATCTTTAAAATGTAATATAACGTATGCGTTAAAGAGGTCTTTAATGGGTTTGAAGGATGTAACCAAAGAAACCGCCTATTCAGCTATAAAGAAGCTAACGGAACGGTTTCAAGAGAACTATGAATCATACAAAAATCAAAACTACAACGAAACCCAAACCCGTATAGACTTTATAAATCCTTTCTTTAAGGCTCTCGGCTGGGATATGGACAACGAACAAGGTTTTGCGGAGGCTTATAGAGAAGTAATCCACGAAGATAGGGTCAAAGTAGGTGAAGCTGTAAAAGCCCCTGACTATTGCTTTGCTGTTCAAGGTCAGAAAAAGCTTTTTTATGTAGAAGCAAAAAAACCAAGCGTTACTATTAAGGATGACGTTCATCCCGCATATCAAGTCAGACGTTACGGATGGAGTGCTAAACTTCCCTTATCCGTAGTAACAGATTTTGAGGAACTTGCTGTATATGACACATCCGTAAAGCCAAACCCAAAAGATAACGCCTCCGTAGCTAGAATAAAATATATTACTTGTGACAAATACTTAAATAAAGATGAGTTTGATTTTATATGGGATACGTTTTCCAAAGAAAAAGTTCTTAAAGGCAGTTTTGATAAATATATCAAGTCTGATACTAAAAAACGAGGCACTAGCTCCGTTGATAAAGAGTTCTTGGAATCCCTTGATTCTTGGCGTGAAGAACTTGCTAAAAATATAACAAACCGTAACGCTGATGATGGCTTCACAGATGAACATATAAATTATGCTGTTCAAAACATTTTAGACAGGATTATCTTTTTACGTATTTGTGAGGACAGGGGGGTAGAGCCTTACGGAAAACTTCAAAAGATTTCAGAAGAATATACCATATATCAAAAATTGCTTAAATACTTTTATGAGGCGGATGAAAGATATAATTCAGGTTTGTTCAGGTTTAAAAAGGATAAAAACAACCCGCAAACCCCCGTTGATGATGTAACACCAAAACTAATCCTAGACGATAAAGTCTTAAAAAAGATAATAAAGGAGCTATACTATCCTGAAAGCCCATATCAATTCTCTGAGATACCCGTTGAAATACTAGGACAAGCCTACGAACAATTTCTAGGCAAGGTCATAAGGGTTACAAAGGGCGGTATATGCAAGATTGAAGAAAAGCCCGAAGTAAGAAAAGCTGGGGGCGTTTATTACACCCCTGAATATATCGTTGATTATATCGTAAAGAACACCGTTGGCAAACTCATTGAAGGTAAAAAGCCCAAAGACATAGAAAAAATTAAAATTGTTGACCCTGCCTGTGGTAGCGGTTCTTTCCTAATTGGTGCATATAAGTATCTGTTAAACTATCATCTTGAATACTACACTCAGGCAAAAAAACAGACCAAAGAAATTAAAAATGCATTAACCCCTGATGGAAGGCTTACAACAAATGAAAAAAAGAGAATACTCTTAAATAACATTCACGGAGTGGATATAGATTCTCAAGCTGTAGAGGTAACAAAGCTAAGTCTTTTATTAAAAGCGATGGAAGGCGAAACAGAAAGTTCTATAAAACAACAAATGGTTCTATTCCACGAAAGAGTTTTACCTACGCTTGATAATAATATCAAATGTGGGAACTCCCTTATAGGGATGGATTTTTATGAGTGGGAATTACTAGGACTAGATGGTGAAACGACAAGACGCAAAATAAAACCGTTTGATTGGAAAAATGGATTTCCAGAAGTATTCAAGCAAGACGGCTTTGATGCTGTAATAGGGAATCCTCCATATGTCATTTTAGATGGAGATAACACCACTAACGATTATTTCAAAAGCAAATACAATGTATCAAGGGGAGGAAAAACTAATTTATATAAACTTTTTATAGAAAAATCATATCATCTGCTCAAAACAAATGGTTTGCTTGGTTTTATCTGTCCGAGTAATTATCTTTCTAGTGCTGACAGCTTAGAACTAAGAAAGCTATTACTGAATAATACCAATATAAGAGAAATAATAGAATATACAGAAAAAGATAAAGTTTTTCTAGGTGTAACACAGGCTCTTACAACGATAACGTTTGAGAAAACGAACTCTCTACCAAGACAGAACCTTTTTATCAAAACTAGCAAACATGGTGTTTCTACAGTTAATCAAAAGAGTTTTTATGGCAGCGATGACCTTGAGTTTATCCCTATTAACAGTATTATCAAAAAAATGCAGAAAAATGAAAAAAAGTTTCAAGACATAATAGAAGGATTTCAGGGAGAAATTAACGTAAGTACGAAAAAAGAACATTTTTGCAATAAACCCCAAAAAGGACTT
>JAKIZQ010000056.1:0-4367 GCA_022707945.1 Bdellovibrionales bacterium | reverse complement strand
GGGTAATCTTGTTTTTAGATATAATTTTATAGAACCATTAGAGTATTGCCCTCTTGAAATAGACACTAGAAAGCATTGGAAGCTCTCTAGACTCGTGTTTCAAGAAGTTTCAAATCAAGCACAGCCAAGAAGAATAAAAGCTATGTTGATAGAGCCAAACTATCTGTGTGGACATACAACTAATTATTGTTTTATCAAAAATGGAAGTGCTTGTGACTTATTATTTTTGCTTGGTGTTTTGAACAGTTCACTAGTAAATTATTATTTTAAGTATTTCAATAATACAAATCATGTTCCAATAGGAGAAATAAAAAAAATACCGATTTGCGTCAATACGTCGTCTAAAGAATATGCTAGCCAAAACGCCATACGAAAAAGAACAAATCAAAACGCAGACAGCTTACACCGATAAAAAGATAGATGAACTTGTCTATCAGATTTACGGACTTACAGAGGAAGAAATAAAAATTGTAGAAAGGGATGTTGACTCGCTCTTAGAAAAGGGGGAATTATGATTAGCTATGTGAAGCCTCAAAAAATAAACATTAAAAGCCATTCAGAACTTAATGAGAAATGGGTTCAAGAAGTGATAGCCAATGACCCCTCCATTATTGGTTTAGGTGACCTAATACTAAAAGATAAAGAAAGGATTCAACCTCTTGCTGGAAGATTAGATTTACTTCTGCAAAACGAGGATGCAACGAAGAGATATGAAGTTGAAATCCAATTGGGTAAAACTGATGAGAGCCATATAATCAGAACTATTGAATACTGGGATATAGAGCGTAAAAGATTTCCTCAATATGAACATTGTGCTGTCATAATTGCTGAAGATATTACAAGTCGTTTCTTAAATGTAATTAGTCTTTTTAACGGAGCCATCCCCTTAATTGCTATTCAAATGAACGCTATTAGAGTCGGAGATAGCACATCCCTTATATTTACTACTGTATTAAACCAGCTGACTTTGGGTTTGGTAGATGAAGATGAAGAAGTTGCTGAAGTTACGGATAGAACCTATTGGGAACAAATGAGAGGCACGAAACAAACAGTTAGTATGGCAGATGATGTTCTAGAGTTAATTAAAACACTCTCTCCTAGTTTTGAATTAAAATATAATAAGTTTTATATTGGTTTGGCAGATAATGGACAACCAAATAATTTTGTAATTTTCAGACCACAAAGAAATATAATGAGATTTGAAATTCGAATCCCAAAATCAGCCGAAATTGAAAACAAAATTGAATCTGTTGGTCTTGATATGCTTGATTATGACGACAGATGGGGTAGATACAGAATAAAATTAAATAAGGAAGATATAAAAAAGAATAAAGATTTCATAATAGAATTGCTTAAAATTGCTTATGAGAAATGATAGACTTGAAGAAAATGTAGTGATATTGAGGTGGTCTAGGTTAATCTTATGTCGGAGTGTCTATTATGATTTATATAAACATTCTTGCTATTTTAATTTCTCCAATCGTAGCTCTTTTATTAACAAAATACTTGCAGAATCGTAAAGAGGTAAGAGAACGGCAGTATAACGTTTTTATTACTTTAGTTTCTAGTAGGCATAAAAATATAGACCACGAACAAGCGAAAGCTTTTAATTCTATTGATATTGTTTTCCATAATTGTGAGGGTGTTAGAAAATCATGGAAGGAGTATTTTGAACTAATACATCAGCCTAACAGGATTTCAGAATGGGACAATAAAAGATTAGAGCTTCTTAAGGCTATGAGTGATGTTGTAGGGTATAAAAACATTATTGACCATTTAGATTTAGGCAGAGTGTATTCCCCTGTCGGATTAACAGAAGAACAAGCAACTCAAAAAAGGTTGGCGGAGAGTATGATTTCTTTCTTTGAATCTAATAACCCCAAAAAGGAGAAATAAAAATAATGAAACTTGACTATGATTTTTTAAAATCAATACTCAAAGAAATTAGGGATAATCCGAGTGCAAACGGCTATCATGTTACAAGAATCCCCTCTCCTGCGGGGAATCCAGATGGTTCTATTTGGGATGATTTTGATAAAAAAGTATATCATTACAAAATTCTTAGAGATGGTGGTTATGTTTATTGCGATATTAACGAAATTAAATTGCGTGGAGAAGTAATGGCTAACGAGATTGTCTATCAATGGTTGACTGAATTGGGACACAATCTTTTAGAGGCTATGGAAAATGATACAGTGTGGAATCATATTAAAGATGGAGTTAAGGAACAAAGTGTAGCGATGTTGAAACAAATACCAGCGTTAGCAGTTACCTTTCTTAAAAGCTATATTCAGAATAAATAACTATTCGCTTCTTTGCGGAACCAGTGCGGAACCGCAATTTCACAAATAAAAAAGGCTTTGAAACGTTTTCGCTTCAAAGCCACAGTAGTCTTGGGTTTTATTTGGTGGGTGATATAGGATTTGAACCTATGACCCGCTGATTAAGAGTCAGCTGCTCTACCAACTGAGCTAATCACCCGCCGGGACATACTTTTGCTATATCAAACATCATTTGTCAAGCACGGGCTTGATTTTTAGTGGTTTTACAGGTACTCATAGAGCCTATATGAAAGACATAAAAGATGATCTAGCATTTGAATTCTTTAATATCATACTTCCAGCTACAAGGGTGGAAGATACCATTGGCAACATTAAGGAACTTGTTGCAAGTGGAGATATTGATAGTGAGGTAGAGGATAACCTACTTAAAGCAGAACTGTATGTCGCTAACCTTGCACAAAAAAAAGTTCCCTTAAGTACAAAAATACTTTGCCAAATCTCAAAGGTTATCTACGGTAGGATATATTCATGGTCGGGCAAGCTTAAAATGGAAGCGCGTCCCGCAATGGAAGATATGATGCTAAAGATATCATCAGATTGGCAGGGTTCTTTATTAGATGAGGAGCTTAAACTAGATTTGTTAGCTTTTTCTTATCATTGTATACTAAAGAACAAACCTTTCTTTGACGGTAATGAAAAAGTCGCTCGCATCTTTACTAACTATCTTGGACTTAAGTATGGGACCTGCCTTTTTAATATAGCACCGTCTAAAAAAGATGAGGTGTCTTATAAGAAATTCTGTAAAGACCTTGAGCTTGCGGACCGGGGAAATATACTACCAATAAAGGAAAGGATACGCAGTGTGATGTTCATAAGCTCAGATTCGCTTTGTTCTTCTAAACTTGGACCTTCTGCATCAGTTAAAGATTAAAAATAAAAAAAGGAGCATCGTAGAGATGAAAAGAAAGGAATGGCTTGAACGCTACAATAAAATGACAGAAAAATATCCAGAAAGGAAAAAGCAATTTACAACTGGTTCTGGTTATCCTGTTAACAGTATCTATGATCCACAAGACCTTGGTGACAGAGAAATAGGTTATCCGGGAGAATATCCGTACACCAGAGGTGTGCAACACACCATGTATAGAGGTAAGCTTTGGACCATGCGTCAGTATGCAGGTTTTGGTGACGCAGAAGAATCCAATCAGCGTTATAGATATCTTTTAGATTCAGGCCAAACAGGACTTTCTGTTGCCTTCGATCTTCCTACACAGATAGGTTATGATTCTGATGATCCTCTTTGCAAGGGTGAGGTAGGAAAAGTTGGTGTTGCAATAGATACACTAAAAGACATGGAAATACTTTTCAACGGTATACCAGTGGATAAAGTTTCTACGTCTATGACCATAAATGCTCCAGCGAGTGTGTTGCTTGCTATGTATATTGCTAACGCAGAAAAACAAGGAATAGCAAGGAGTGCTTTAACTGGTACTATACAGAACGATATACTTAAAGAATATATTGCAAGAGGCACTTATATATTCCCTCCTGCACCGTCTATGAGACTAATAACAGATATTTTTGAATTCTGTTCAAAAGAAGTTCCAAAATGGAACACAATAAGTATATCTGGTTATCATATAAGAGAAGCTGGTTCTACAGCCGCACAAGAAGTTGGTTTTACACTTGCAGACGGTATAGCTTATGTAGAGGGAGCAGTTAAGGCAGGGTTAAGTGTAGATAAATTCGCTCCAAGGTTATCTTTCTTCTTTAACGCACACAATGACCTTTTAGAGGAAGTTGCAAAATTCAGGGCGGCAAGGCGTCTTTGGGCAAAGATAATGAAAGACAGGTTCAATGCAAAAGACGAACGTTCTATGATGTTGAGGTTCCACACGCAAACTGGTGGTTCAACACTTACAGCACAGCAACCAGATAACAACATAGTAAGAGTAGCAGTGCAAACATTAGCCGCTGTACTTGGTGGAACACAAAGTTTGCATACCAACTCAAGAGATGAAGCTCTTGCTCTACCAACAGAACAAAGCGTAACGATAGCACTAAGGACTCAACAGATAATAGCAG
>JAKIZQ010000055.1:389-7523 GCA_022707945.1 Bdellovibrionales bacterium | reverse complement strand
AAGAATAAGTCCCATTAATCTTTTATCCTCGTATTTATAAGCCCTCTTTTTCTTAATTTCTCTACTAAAGTGGTTCTGTTCAAACCAAGCAGTTTTGCTGCTCTATTTTTGTTCCAACTAGTCATATCAAGAGCCTGTTTAATTAAGTTATCCTCTATATCTTTAATGATGTTATTAAGGTCAACACCACTTTCTGTTACCATAATACTCGGGCTGGAAACAAAGTTAAGATCTTCTGTAGAGATCAATGTCCCAGTCTCTTCTAAATATTTTCTAGGTAGGTCCGAAACTTTAATTTCCCCACCACTAAGAGTAACTAATCTTTCTACCAAGCCTTTTAATTCAGCCACATTGCCTGGCCAATTATACAAAAGAAAAGCATCCATAACGGCTTCTTCTATATCAACACCGCTGTTAGACCTTTTTGAACCATAAGTATTAATAAAATGCATAGTAAGTATTTCTATATCATCTTTTCTTTCTCTTAAAGAGGGTAAATGTACAGGAATGACATTTAATCGATAGACAAGATCCTTCTTTATCCTTGTATCGTTGCTTATAGCATCTACAGATCTGGAGGAAGCGGCCAAAATCCTTACGTCACTAGAAAGAGGCCTCGATGTACCAACAGGACAATAAGTGCTAGACGATAAAAAGTTTATCATTTTTGTTTGAATACCCTGAGGCATCTCGTGAATGTTATCTATTAGTACAGTTCCACCATCAGCTATTTCCAAAAGACCTGCCTTAGAAGATATAGCACCAGGAAAAGCACCCTTAACATATCCAAATAATTCTATCTCTATGTTATCAGATGAAACAGAAGAACAATCTACAGTTGCAAAAAGTTTTTTTGATCTATCACTCATAGAATGTATGGTCTTTGCTACAAGAGTTTTACCTGTCCCATCTTCTCCTGTTATTAGGACGTTACTGGTAACATCAGCGGCCTTCTTGACTAGATCAACCACCTCCTGCATTGCTTTACTTTTGAAGATGATGTTAGACACGCCCGTATTCTTATTAAATTGTTTTTTGAGATATATATTTTCTTCTTTTAATTTCTTATGTTCTATCGCTCTGGTAGCCAACTGAACCAACTCATCAACATTAAAAGGTTTTACTAGGTAATGGAAAGCCCCAAGTTTTGTTGCTTCTATTGCAGTGTCTATCGTAGCATATGCCGTCATTATTATTGAGGCTGTGGATGGAGATATCTCTGTTATCTTAGATAAAAGATCTATGCCGCTCATACCTGGCATCTTTATATCTGATATAACAAGATCGAATCTTCCTGATGAGATAAGTTCTAGGGCCTTTTCTCCATTTTCTGCCGCTGTAACCTGATAACTTTGATTAGTAAGACATCTTGAAACAGAAGACCTATAAGTAGGTTCGTCGTCTACCACCAATACTCTAGCTAGAGGCATAACCCCACCCCCTTTTTTATATTATAAACCCCACACTTAAAGTGTATACTTGCTTAGGCTACCTGTCAATTTTTTGGTACTACCAGAAAGTACTTATCTTAAAACGATTTTTGCAGTAAGTATGCTTTAATGAAAAGGTTAAGGATAATATTAGGATCAATATTAATCGTCTTGCTCGTCTTTCTGGCCCTTTATGGCAAAGACAATTATTACCTTAAATTAAAATCTGCTGACAGGATATGGTCAGAAATATACAGCGTCTTAAATGAAATAGCAAAAAAAGGTGATCATGTTGAGTATGAGAACAGCAATAGTTTGCATGAAGAAAGACTAAAACAACATATTGAGATGTTTAATCAAAAGAACGCTCCTCACGTAATGAACACTTACGTTTTAAACACCAAATTCTCTGAGCTAGATGGTAATAACGTCGTGGAATTCTCCATAACAGAAAAAAGCACCAATCAAATAATGGAACAAAAACTTCTACAAGCAGAACAAATAAAGGCAAAAAGTATAATACCTGGGTTCATCGCTTTTTTTGGATCTTTAATAACTTTGAACCCAGTTGCATGTTTGTTAACAGGAATATGGGTGGGTGCAACTATAAATGCCGCCAATTCCTTTACCATGGGCCTACATGACTTAATCTTTAAATATATACCATATGGCTTTAAGGGTATAAAACTGGCCATTTTCTTTTACCTTATACTACTATGTATAAGGGTAATGAACAAAGCTGGTGCGCTACGCACTATCGCAGAAGAAAAATCACCATTAAAATACATCCCTTTGATCTTTACAGCTTACCATCCATATATATTTTCAAGCTTTGGTAATTGGTATTTCAAAGCTATTAACAAAGACAGACCGTCACACAACACCGAGTCAACTTTTCAAACAATAGGATTAGCAATACAGCCTTTATTAATATTCTCTCCTTTAATGTTCTTTTATATACAGGGCAACTCAATATATTTTCACTTTACCTCACTAGCACTACTGACAGTGTCCTTCTTATACATTTTATGGAGTAAAAAAGCTGTTCGTCATATTCTTTATTCAGAATCAGATCCGGATCTTAAAAAAATAAAGATGATTCCATACGCTGTAATAATAGCTTCAATACTACCTATACCGTTGATCTTTCTTGGCTTCAGACTCAATAATGTATTATTAATATCTGGTCTTAGTGCAATACTACCTGCAATATATTACTCCACAAAACACGGGATACTCTCCCTGAAGGACATCTGCAAACTAGCATTTAATACATTAAAGTATTCTTTAAAGTTTATGGTTTACGTCGTGTTAGCTTACTCTTTAGAAAAAGTACTTCGTGATACAGGCGCCATACATTTTATGATAAGCTTCTTTATTACAGATATTCAAAGTCCACTATTCTTTATGTTGTTATTTGTCTCTTCAATAATATCATCGTCTATAATGGGAGGTTTTGTCGCTTCTTCATATTTACTGCTTACATCATTCACTCCATTAATAGGACTTGATCTTGGCTCAATAGATATGAGCGCAGTAAGTATTTGCATACTAGAAGGAGCATTAATAGGTGAACTCCTGTGCCCATACTCGCCTAGTTCCATAATAAGTAGTGCTCTTTTTGGTGTAAATCCAAGTAGCCATGTACTAAAACAGATAAAATATGTAATGATGGCAACATTTATAGCTGCTGTGCTGGGTTTCTTATTGTATGGACTTGGTGTTGCACCAACTTATTGTTATGTCGGAATATTGTTATTAAGTATTGGCTCTGTAGCAATAATGAAAAAATATAAAAAACTATAAATTATCACTTGCTTTTAGGATTTCCGTCTGTATAAATATTACATTGTCTTATTTAGATTTAAAGCACATATAAAAGTGCTTTGGGGGAGGCGATTATAATATGAACCTTGAAACAATTAAAGCCAACAACCCTTCTATGAACCAATCACAGGTTACAAGTAGACTAGTCTACGAAAGCGAAGAAATGAAAAGCATCATAGACATCGTGAACAGAATATCAAAAAGCAATATTAATGTCATTGTAACTGGAGAAACAGGAACAGGAAAAGAACTTATAGCAAGAGAAATTCACAAAAGAAGTAACCGTGCATCTAAACCTTTTGTAATAATAAATTGTGCATCATTAACAGAAGAGTTATTTGACAGCGACTTGTTTGGACATATAAAAGGAAGTTTCACTGGAGCAATAGGCGATAAAACAGGATATGTTGAAAAGGCAAATGGCGGAACCATCTACCTCGATGAAATAACTGCCTTAAGTCCATCTATGCAAGCCAAATTGCTAAGGTTCGCTCAAAGTGGTGAATTCAGCAAGGTTGGAAGTTCTAACACTATGAATTCCAACGTAAGAATAATATCTTCTACAAACAAAAAACTAGAGAATGAAATAAGGAACAACTCTTTGAGAGAAGATCTTTTTTATAGACTCAACACCATAGTGCTAAGAATGCCTCCTCTAAGAAAAAGAAGAGAGGAGATAACTGTACTAGTAAAAGAGTATCTAGGGAACTCCGTAAAAGAAGTACAGCAAGAAGCTATGGAAGTTTTCTTAAGTTATCCATGGCCGGGCAATGTAAGGGAATTATTTAATTGTTTAGAGAGAATAAAAGTTAACCTACCATATGAAAGTAATAAAAAACCATCTATAAGTGTAAATGAAATCCCCTCTGAAATACGAATTATGGCAAGGAATACTGGTCTTGGTTCCAGCTCTTTCCCTCAAAAACTAGACGATATAGAAAGAGAACACATACTTAGTTCTTTGCAATACTTCAATGGGAATAAAAGCAAAACATCTACAGCCCTTGGCGTAACATTAAAGACGCTGTACAACAAGTTAAATAAGTACGAAAAAGAAGGTTGGATATAAGAACAGTTAGCGGATAAAGTTATCCATCTCTCCAGAAGAAGCCCTTATCTCTTTATTTACTTCGTCTATATCAAGAACTAATTCAGAAAGTGATTCATGCTTTATAAGTCCTGTCTTATACAAAGAATACGTTAACTCCCCAAGTCTTTGAAATTTATATTTTCTTGTCCTTTCCATAATAGATCTTTTCATCATAAGTTTTGCCACTAAAGTGGATCTTTTTAGGACATCAAAAACATCTGCCACTATTTGTTTGGTATTCTTCATAGTCTAGCCTTATACAATAATTATAGATATTTTGTCTAATCTAAAAAAATTCCAATAAATAATTATTGACTTATAACTCTAAATGTTGTATAATGAACTAATAAGGAGTTAATTTCTATGTTTGTAAACATGAGAATATTAATTTTAGTTATAATCATCTCGCTGACCAGCTCATGTTTTGATAAAAAGGCCAAACAAAATGACCTCTCCTGTAATTCAAGTTCCTGTCTAGAAAAAGTATGCCCTGGATACTCCACTACGGACACATATGCAGCTGATACAAATTTTGAAATATGTGAGTTTGAAGGCTCCTGCGAAATACCAAACATGCCTCTTTTGTTACAATTAGGCTTTAATGTTCCGGGTTCAAACATAGCTTGCGGGCCTACAGCAGTAAAAATGATAACAGATAGTTTAATAAGCACTACTCAGGGAACTATGACAGGCTGGTTGAATCTATATTCATCTATAACTTCAAGTTCAGATCCAACTGGATCATCAACAGGGTATTGTTCCAACAACAAAGATTGTAGACAAATGCTTTCTGTTGCCAATGAGTTAATAAACGCTTCTTGGACTAATAATCCAAAAAAAGTAACTGCTCTAGAAACAGCGATGTTCTTTGAAGAAAGAGCCACAGAATTAAACAACGTTAATGGTACTAGCGCAAAAGATTATCAGAGCAACGTATTCCCTAACGATATAGATCAATGTACTTTTGCCAGCGGGAATCAGGCGTTGAACAACTCTCATCCATGGGCTTATTCAATACTATATCTTGAATATCCTATAGAGGAAAAAACCAGCTCTACATATAACGGAGCTGAACTTCTAGACATATCAATAAATAATATAAGTGGACCAAATGGGCACTATATAGCTATGAAAGGGTTCGAGGCACAAGAGAGCGATATAACCTTTAAGTTCCATGATCCAATATATGGTATTAAATATTATAAGATATTAAAAGCAACAGAGGATGAACCACTTTGTGTCGTAAAGTCCCTAGACGGAGCTTGTGTTAGATATATAAAAATAAAACAATTACCTTCTGGATTTAATGGCAGTGTGGCTTTTTTAGTGGCAAATCCTGGAGAAGAAAGCTCTAATAACTATTATTTCAAATTAATAGCTGCTGTTTCTGGCATAACACCTTAATGGGGAGACACAATGAAACGTTATTCCTATATAATAATAGGTCTGGCTATATTATTCTCTATATACTTAATATACAAAAGTCCAAACACTCAAGAAACAACAATAGCAGAAAATAAAAGTAATGAATCGACCGAAGAATTAGATGAAAGTATAAAAGATGTTCAAACACAAAATGAGGAAGAACAAAATACTGAACAAGTACAGCCAGAAGAACTATTCTCTGACTCAAATGCTGGAAAGAGTATAAAAAAAATATTGGAACTATATACAGAGCTAGACAATCCTGATTCTGATAGAGGAAAAGAAGCACACCTTGAGATAAAAAAATTGTATGAAACTCCAAATCAATCTTTTGAAGAAATAAAAAAAGGCTGTCTTTCTCTTCCTCACGAGATGGAATTACAAAAACAATTTCTGCTTCAATTCTCTTCTATGTTAAATGTTGATAGAGCAGAAAAACTTGGTTTTTTGGATAAGGCATTCAAAGACACAATGTATAAAGCTGGCAACTCTGTTAATTACCAAACAAGAAAAACACCTATCATAGTTTTTGATACTTACTGTAGAACAGCTAATGATAAAGAGCTGTGCTTTAATCTTATCAACAGCCAGATAAAAACAGCACCAAAGGATGTTCAAATATCGCTCCTGAATTCATATAAAAGTATAGATGTCGAAAAAGCAAAAGAGCTAGCTAACCAAAACAACATCCAAACCTATTGATATACATTTGAACTATTCTTATAAGATTTAGAATCTACTATAGCGATTCCACTTACCTCTTTTTCATCAAACTCAGTGTCTGCATAAACATTTATCGAAGCCCTATTCTCTCCACAAAGATTCTGACTGAAAACATCACAAAGTTCTTCTTTGGTGATCTTACTTATATGTTCACAAAGTTTAGTAGCATAATCAGGGTCACCATTAACGACAGAGGTAAGGACCACGTCTGTCATCCATTCTTCTATGGTTCTGTTCTGTTTTGAAACACTCGCTATCAATGAAGCTCTTGAACGCTCAAGATCTTCGTCATTAAGTAGTAACATGTAGTCTATAAAATCATTAAAAACGACTCCTGCTTCTTTAGATATCTTTGAAGCATGAACCTTGTTGGAAACAACAGTAAAAGAAATACCAAGAACATGTTCAAAAAAATCAAGTCTTGATTCGACTATATATCCAAGACCTCTATTATTCCTCATTTGATCAAAGAAAAACCCTTTTAAGAACCCAAAGCCCAACTGAATAATAGCACTTAAGCGTATGTTTCTAGCACCAAAATCAAAATATGAGGTCCACGCAGCATCTTGTTCCTTGGTCTTTATGTAGTGATAAAAAGAATTACCTCTAGGCATCTTTATAATAAGATCCTTCGGTCTT
>JAKIZQ010000055.1:0-379 GCA_022707945.1 Bdellovibrionales bacterium | reverse complement strand
TAGTGTTTGAACCCATTATTGAATAAAGTTTTTCGACTACAGATATTACTTCTTTAACACTTGAGTTCCCGTAAACAAAGGATTCCACCGAAATATGTTTTAAGGTCTTTTTGTGAAAAAGTTCTATATCTTTACGTTCAAGCTTCTTCAAAAGGCCTACATACTCAGTGTAATGAATGTTGTTTTTATGCATAAGGTTGTATTTATGATACTGAACCAACGGATATGGTTCTGCCAAAGAAAGTTCTTTGTAATCTAACGCAAGAGATCTTTTTATCTTGTTAAACTCTAACTGACTACCAAAGTTATTTGAAAAAGCATTTGTTACAGCCTCTATTAATGTAAATAACTTGTCTGAATAGCCAGCAAAATAAAAAGA
>JAKIZQ010000054.1:392-7680 GCA_022707945.1 Bdellovibrionales bacterium | reverse complement strand
TTGGATGAACCAAGCATTGGATTACACCCATCAGACAATGATAAACTAATAGCCTCTTTAAAAAGGTTAAAAGAAAAAAGCAACACAGTTATAATTGTTGAACATGATGAAGATACCATCAGATCTGCAGACCATATAATAGATCTAGGACCAGGCGCAGGTGTACATGGCGGCAAACTAATAGCAGAAGGAACTATAAAAGACATCATGGCAAACAACAAAAGTCTTACTGGTCTATATTTATCATCAAATTTAGAGATACCGACTCCAAAACAAAGAAAAAAACTGGTTAAAACTAACAATTTAAAGAACATCAATGTAGCGTTTCCAATAGGAGTTATGACAACTGTAACGGGTGTTTCTGGTTCTGGGAAAAGTTCCCTTATAATAGACACTGTGTGCCCATGTATCTCTGCTATGATAAATAACCCAAACAAAAAAAATGATGTTTGCAATATAACAGGTGTAGAAAACATAGATAGAATAATCCATGTTGATCAAAGTCCAATAGGACAAACACCAAGATCAAACCCTGCAACTTATACCGATATATTCAATCAAATAAGAACACTGTTCGCACAATTACCTGATTCAAAAGTAAGATCTTATGGAGCAGGAAGGTTCTCCTTTAACGTTGCTGGTGGAAGATGCGAGGCTTGCGAAGGCCAAGGCATGATCAGAATAGAGATGAAGTTTATGCCAGACGTTTTTGTAACATGTGATAGTTGTGGTGGAGCAAAATTTAACAAAGATACTCTCGAAATAAAATATAAAAATAAGAACATAGCAGAAGTTTTGGACATGACAGTAGAAGAAGCAATGATATTCTTTAAGAACATACCCATACTGCACTCAAAAATAAGGACATTGTACGACGTTGGACTTGCTTATATAAAACTAGGACAATCATCAACCACCCTTTCTGGAGGAGAAGCACAAAGAATAAAACTAGCTAAAGAACTCTCAAAACGTAGCACCGGAAGAACTCTCTATGTGCTTGATGAACCGACAACTGGACTCCATTTTGATGACATTAAAAAACTAATAAATGTACTTCATAAATTAAGGGATCAAGGTAATACTATAATAGTTATAGAGCACAATCTTGAAGTAATAAAAACATCAGACTACATAATAGATCTTGGGCCAGAAGGTGGAGAAAAAGGTGGATATGTTGTAGCAACAGGCACACCAGAAGATATAATAATAGAAAATAGCTCCTTAACAGGTAAATACTTAAAACAAAAATTAAGAGGAGAACATAATGTTAGACATATATAAGACGTTAATACTTGGGATAGTACAGGGGTTAACAGAATTTTTACCAATCTCTTCTACGGGGCACTTAATAATATCTGGCAATATATTGGATTTTGGTGGCGAGTTTGCAAAAACCTTTGATATAGCAATACAGCTTGGATCTATAATGGCCGTAGCCATAATATATAGACCTAAATTTAGAGAATATGTAAAAATAAGACCAAATCTTGAAGTATTCCCTAACGTAATACACATCATAATAACCATGATGCCGGCAATAATAGTAGGAGCTTTGTTTCATGGAGTAATAAAGGAATACTTGTTCAACCCAAAATCTGTAGCCATCTCTCTTATTGTTGGCAGCATAATAATGTTAATTGCTGACAGGTATCAATATAAAAAGAAAACCGACGTTGATGTTACGTATAGGGGTTCTTTGATAATAGGTCTTTTTCAGTGCCTATCATTATGGCCCGGAATGAGTCGATCTGGCATAACTATATCTGGAGGAATATTCTCTGGCATGGGTTATAGAAAGGCTTCTATGTACTCTTTTATATGCGCTGTGCCAATAATGGTGGCAGCCTGCGGTTATGAACTTCTAAAAACAAAGGCTATATTATCTAGTCATGAAATAACGATGCTTATAATTGGTTTCGTGGTTTCATTCTTGGTTGGGTGGGTAGCCATAATATCCTTGCTCAAATTAATACCAAGAACAAAACTCTGGCCATTTAGTATTTATAGGATCGTCTTGGCAACAATAATATTAATCTATGGATAAAGTAACAAGCTGAGCCTTAACGCCATGTATAAGATTTATCTTCCTCGTCATTTCTTCATTCTTTTCTTTTTGTCCAACTATATCCAATATCAACAAGCCGCTGTTGGTACAATTATCAAGAACACCATCATGAATACCAAGTCTTGTTTTTATAGTACAGCCCCAATCTGTTAATATTTTTTGTATAGTTACGGCTGCTTCTTTTCTGTTACCTATAAGAACTATTAAAACTGTCTTCTCCATCTTCTAAAACCTCCCATCTATATTTTTTCCACATTTTTTACACTTACCTTTTAGAGAATTCATCTCGTCCTTTATGTAAACACTAAGACCCTCTCTACCAATAACCTCTTCATTACATTTAGAACAATATGTAGAAGATAACTTTCTATCAACAACATTACCTACATAAACATATTTAAGACCTATCTCTTTGCCTATGTTATATGCTGTTAATAATGTTTCTTGTGGTGTTTCTGTAGCACTCTGTCTCTTATAATCTGGATGAAATTTACTTATATGCCAAGGTACTGTTGGGCTTAATGCGTTAACGAATCTAGCTATGTCTTCTATTTCTTCTTTTGAATCGTTAAGGTCTGGGACAAGGAGTGTAGTTACTTCCAGCCAAGCAGAACTCTTTGATATGGTGTCAAGGTTCTCAAGCACAATATCAAGATTACCACCTATGATCTTTTGATAAGTTGGTTGTCTAAAACTTTTAAGATCTATATTAAAAGCGTCTGTGAACTTAATTAGTTCCTTTAGTGGTTTAGGGTTCATAAAACCGTTACTCACCACTACGTTATACATTCCTGCTGTTTTTGCCAACATCGCTGTTTCTATCATGAATTCATAAAAAACAGTTGGCTCTGTATAGGTATAAGAAATAATATTAACATTCTTTGCTTTAGCTATTTTTATAATATCTTCTGGGTTTAATTTTTCTCCCTGTATTTTTGATGGATCATTTATTTGAGAAATGTCGCTGTTCTGACAAAAATCACACTTAAAATTACAGCCACTAAGAGCTATGGATAATGTCTTGCTACCAGGATAAAAATGATACAATGGCTTTTTTTCTATTGGATCTATCATTAACGCGCTCACTTTCCCATAATTAAGGGAATAGAGAACGCCGTCTATATTCCTTCTTACACCACAGTTACCAAACATTGAATCTGAGATAAGACAGTTGTGACCACAAAGTTCACACCTTGTTTTATTATCTAATAACTGAACATAAAATATGGCTTCTCTTCTTTCCATTAACACATAATACCATTAGCCTGTTAGTAAGCACACAAAAAAGTATTCTTGGTTACCACAAGCCCCCTGTATCTTTGATGGGATCAGCTCCATTACATTAAACCCTAATTTTTCAATAAACCTTCTCATATCAAGCAACACTCTATTAATAACATCTTCATCACGAACAACACCGCCCTGGGGAACTTCTTTAGCTTCTACTTCAAACTGTGGTTTTATAAGAGGTATGATGGTGGCGCCAGGTTTCATATAAGTAAGCACCCTTGGCAGAACAAGTTTTAGGGATATAAAACTAAGGTCCATCACAACTACATCTACACTGCTATCAGGGATAGTATTTTTTATAAGAGGATCTTGGTCCAAGAATCTTGCATTAATACCTTCTAGAACGACAACCTTTTCATTAACCCTTAATTTGTAGTCTATAAGGTTCTTGCCAACATCTATTGAATACACCTTAGAAGCACCTTTTTTTAACAACAACTCAGTAAAGCCACCTGTAGAAGCTCCGACATCCATGCAAATTTTATCCTTAACATCGATATCGACAGCATCAAAAACAGAGCTTAATTTTATCCCACCACGACTAACATTATCTTTTTTATCTTTTATCCTAAAACCTACTTTCAACAATTCATCTTCATCTACATAAGAATTATTCTTTATTTGTTTATCTCCAAGGAATATCAAACCACAACTTATCATAGAACGTGCATGATCAAGATCACTAGCAAGACCATTTTCCACCAAGGCCAGGTCTACTTTTATTTTTTTTGTCTTCAATAGTGTTCCCTTAACATCTCTAAAATAGCAGATTTTACAGAATCAACATCGATGTTTTCTTCTGTCCTTAAAATATTTTGAGCTGCATGTTCAACAAAATGATCTCTTATGCCTATCCTTTTAAATGGAACCTTAACACAACCAAATTCATCACAAATAGTTTCTAGCACTGCAGAACCATAACCACCACCAAGACAATTCTCCTCAACAGTTATGATGCCCATACTAGATTTAAGTTCTTTTTTTAGTGTTTCTGTGTCTATTGGTTTACAGCCTCTAAACAAGTATATGCCGAATAACCTAACCCAAATATAGTAATATGTTCTTTTTCTGCATTGTTGCTAAATATCAATCTAGATGAATTATCTTTTATCTCATGGTGTTTTTTATTAACAAGATCTTCATGTTCCCATTCTGGGACACAGCCCCTTGGGTATCTTATAAAAACAGGACCATTACATTTTTCCAGAGCATAGATCATCATTGCAGAAAGTTCTGGGGCATTCGATGGTGACATTATAGTAAGTCTGGGGATACACCTCAGCAAAGATATATCAAAGACACCATGATGGGTTGAACCGTCTTCACCGACTAACCCAGCCCTATCCATACAAAATACAACATGAAGATTATTTAATGCTACATCATGAAAGACTTGATCAATACTTCTTTGCATAAAAGTTGAATATATTGCCACAACTGGCTTTAGACCACTTTTTGCCAAGGCAGATGCAAAAGTAACTGCATGTTGTTCTGCAATACCGACATCGTAAAATCTATCCTTGTGTGTCTTTTCAAATATATCCAAACCAGTACCTTCTTTCATTGCTGCTGTTACAGCAACTATTTTACTGTCCTTACAAGCCAACTCTGTTAATGTTTCTCCAAACACAGATGTAAAAGTTTGTTGAGTTCTCTTTGATTCTGAGCGCCCTGTTTTAGTATTAAAACAACTTATGCCGTGGAATAAAGAAGGATCTTCTTCTGCGTATGGATATCCCTTACCTTTTTTGGTGACTAAATGAAGTAATATTGGTGCTGGATCTTTTTCTCCAAAGGGGATGTTCCTAAATGTTTTTATCAGAACTTCCATATCATGACCGTCTATAGGTCCTATATATCTAAAACCAAAAGCCTCAAAAAAAGCTTCTGGAGCTATAAGTGTTACTGCTGAACTTCTTATTTTTTTAACAAGTTCTACAAGATCTATATTAAATGTTTTTTGTAAAGGAGCAGCGGCCAATAAAGACTTTATCTCTGCTCTTACCTTTTGATAATAAGTGCTGTTAATTATGTTCTTACTTACAAAAGACGATATAGCACCAACGTTCTTTGAGATACTCATTTCATTGTCATTAAGGACCACAACAAGATTACCAAGTCCCATAGAGCCTGCGTGATTCATTGCCTCATAGACCATGCCGCTAGTCATTGAACCATCGCCTATTACAGCTATAGAAAAATTGCCTGGATACATTTTTGCAAGACCAGCTGCCTGAGAAACAGAAACACCAGCATGTCCTGCTACAAATTGATCGTGCTCACTTTCTTGTGGTTTTGGAAAGCCGGCAACACCATTCTTGCTCCTTAAAAAAGAAAGATCTCTCCCTGTAAGTAATTTGTGTGCATAAGCTTGGTGACCAACATCCCAGATGATCTTGTCATAAGGGCTGTTGAATACATAATGAAGGGCGATCGCTATATCAACCGCTCCTAAAGAAGAAGCTAAGTGACCACCATTCTTTGAAACACAACTTATTATTTCTTCTCTAAGTTCATCTGACAGCTTTCTTAGCTGTTCAATATCCATTGATTTAAGATGCGTCAGACCTTTGTAATCATTCAACATAAACGTTTATCTATCATAAGAAAGGTACAAATCAATTCTTTCTAAGCTCATTGGTTATTGATATCTTGGATACCATTCTTAGAGGGAAGAGAACCCCTAGAATACATATAAATATTGCTAAAACAACCACCATGGCATTAAACCAAAAATCCATTCTGATCGGCAAATAAGTGTCATAATATATAGATGGCAATGTAATTATTCTATATTTCTGTATTAAATAACAGAACAAGGTTCCGACTATTCCTCCCAAAAGAGCGCCTACAACACCCTTGCTTAACGCAACATAAGTTACTATTTTTTTAAGCTCCTTGGTACAAAGTCCCATGGAAGAAAGAACAGCAAATTCTGCTCTTTTTGATTCCACCATCATAACCAAAGAAACAGTTATAGAAAAACTAGCAACCAATATAATAAAAAATAAAGTTATTATCATCGCCATCCTTTCAAGCTCTAGCGAATTAAACAGTTTATTATTCCTGTCTTTCCATGTTTGAATCTTTACATTATTCATATTTTTGAGTCGAACTTTTATTTCAGAATAAACGTAGTCTATTTCAGAGACATTGTTACAAAGAACAGCAACTCCTGACGGGACACCTTTTACGGGGGTAAAATAGTCCATTGAATCCTTTAGATCAAAATAAGCATACTTAAGATCTCTTGCATATGTCCCTGTTCTTATAAAATCTTTAACTACGAATGTCCTTAATTTTGGTGAAATGGAAGAAGAAACAGCTTCCCACCCAGACACCACCTCAACACTATCCATCTTTACCAATTGGTTCATCAACCCCAGTTGTTCTCCCAACACAACTTGTCTATGTTCAAGCTCCAAAGAAGACATCAATTTAAACATTTCATTTGAAACACTAAAAGATACAGCACCTAATGTTAAGTTGTTAACATACAAGATTACTTCATTCTCAACATAAGGAGAAACAACACCATCAATACCTTTTAATGATTTAACGACGTCCTTCCACTGCTCCATAGAAGAACTGGTTTTTTCATCTGTTATATATATATGTGGCTGGTTCCCGGTTATCCTTTTTATTAATTGATCTTGAAAACCAAACATGACAGAGACAACTGTGATTATAGAAAAAACACCAAGGAAAACACCTGCAACACCGAATATAGATATGATACTAGGTTTCTTCCCATCTATAGAAATAAGTTTTTTTACTATAAAACCTTTAACACCCAAAAAAAATTACCTCTTTATAATGATGTTTTATTTTAAACTTGATTAAAAGCCAACTAGGTTTATGCTAAATATTATGACAGTAGCAGACCTTCATATACATACAACCTATAGCCCAGACAGTACTATAGACCCACTT
>JAKIZQ010000054.1:0-295 GCA_022707945.1 Bdellovibrionales bacterium | reverse complement strand
GGACCCTGGCAATAAACCTGTAATAATAAAAGGTGTAGAACTTGCAACAGACTCAGGAGAAATACTTGTTTTTGGATTAAAGAATGATTTTTGGAAAAAAACGCTCAAGAACCTAGAGGTTCTTCCTCCTTTAAAGAAAGTCTTAAATGAAATTGAGAACATGGATGCAGTAGCTATTTGGGCCCATCCATTCAGAAAATATAGTAGTATGCACTACGGAACAGATTTAAATAAATTCCACCAAATAAAAATAATTGAAACACTTAATGGCAACAACAGCGATTATGAGAATGAG
>JAKIZQ010000053.1 GCA_022707945.1 Bdellovibrionales bacterium | reverse complement strand
CTGCTCCAAACTCTATCCCTTTTACACCAGGAATAGAGAATAAAGCATGAGAAAGAACAGATTCCATACTATCAAAGAAAGGCTCTCCAAGACCGGCTGGCACTTTACTTATTACACATTCTACAATGCCACCAACACTGTCCTTTTTTTGCATAGCTTTTTTGATATCATTGCCCGCAAAGAACTTTGATTCTATCCTAACATCTTTTATTATCTTTTTTGCTATAAGCCCTGCACAAACTAAACCTACTGTTAATCTTCCAGAAAAATGCCCTGCTCCTCTGTGATCATTAAAACCAAAATACTTCATCCATGAAGCAAGGTCTACATGGCCCGGACGCGGAGTATATTTTATCTCTTCATATGATTTTGAGTTCTTGTTCTTATTATCAAAAGTTACAAGTATTGGAGCCCCTGTTGTTCTACCGTTATAAAGTCCAGTCATAATATAAGGAATATCTTTTTCTATTCGATTTGTAGTACCTATTAAACCCGCTTTCCTCTTTTTTAATTCTACGTTCAACTCTTTAACATCTAGTTTTATACCAGCAGGTACACCGTCTAAAAGTATACCCACGCAAGTTCCGTGTGACTCACCAAATATATGAACCCTAAATATCCTTCCAAAACTATTCATGCTTTTTTTATCTTATCAAGGTCATTAAAAAAATCAGGATATGATTTTTTTACCCTCTCTGCCCCCTCTATAAATATTGGTCCTTCAAAATTTATACCAGCCACAGCAAGTGACATTGCTATTCTATGATCATCATGCGAACTGACCTTTGCGCTTTTAAGTTCAGCTCCAACAATTTCTATTCTATCATCAACAACTTTTATGTCTGCGCCAAGTTTAGAGAATTCTTTAGATAGCGCCAAAGCTCTATCACTTTCTTTGTACCTAAGTCTTTGTGTGCCTCTTAAGATGCTTTTTCCTTTACAATGCACGGCCAATGCACAAAGTGGCGAAGCAAGATCTGGATTATCACTAACATCAAAATCAAAAGGATTAAGCTGCTTAGGTTTTATATCAATATAGTTATCTGCTATCTTTAGTTCTGCCCCACAAGACTTTAACACATTCACTATGGCCTTTTCTGGTTGCAAAGAATTTTTGTAATAAAGATCCTCTACCCTAACCTGTCTTTTTACAGCTCCAGCTACTAAAATAGCGCTTGCCCCAGAAAAATCTCCCTCTACAGTATAGTCTATTGCGTTATAGCTTTGTTTACCTTTTATCAAGAAAACATTATTCTCTTCACTTATTTTTATACCGTAATCATTCAAAAGTCTTATCGTTGCATCAATATATGGCCTGCTCTTAAGGTTAGTAACCCTTATTTGTGAATTATTTTTTGCAAGCGGAAGTGCTATTAAAAGACCACTCAAAAACTGAGATGTTATACTTGCATCAAGTTCTGCATTCCCACCGACTAGTTTTCCATTCACACTAAGTCTTTTTAAACATTCAGCATCTATTCCACTAGGTCTCTTGGATAAAGTTCCGCTAGTTTTTAATGTTGCATCTACACCGAGCAAGGAACAAACAGGGCTGATTATTCTCATGAATAATGCAGATTCTCCGCAATCAAGTTCTATGCTGTCCTTTGCATATTCCAATATGCGTAAGGCATATTTTGCATTCATTGCATCTTCACACAAAGGATAATTAAAAATGCGTCCCTTGTTACCGCTGAGAAAATTGCACACCGCCGCTCTGATGGCTAAACTTTTTGATGCAGGCGCTTTAATTACAACTTGTGTTAACATTATGCCCTGCTACATATCAGTTAAACCTTAAGCTCTCAAGTTGGATTATTCCTCTTTAGTGAGGCAAGGCATTAGTGTGGTCAAAACCGTAGACTCAAGTGAAGGAACATATTTAACTTAATATATCTAATCCTAATACCATGACAGATATAAAAATCTGGGTTATATATAGTAAACTCTGGAGGTTAAAGATGAAATTCAATGACACAGTTAACAAAGATTACATTAAGGAAATGTTCATAAAGTATGCAAAGATACAAAGCAATTCTACAGAAAATAACCCCGGTAAAACACCAAGTACGCCTGAGCAAATAGAGCTTGGGAAAATAATAGTCCACGACCTTAAAGCTCTTGGTGTTAAAGAGGTTGAACAAGATAAGAACGGCTATGTAATAGCAAGGATAAAAGGCAACACTCAGGCTCCTACAGTCGCTTTTATATCGCACCTTGATACATATCACAGCACCAACGGTAAAGGTGTAGAACCCATCGTACATGAGAATTACAATGGAAAAGATATCGTATTACCTAAAGAAGGTACCGTTATAAAAGTATCGGACTTCCCTGAATTAAAGGAAAAAGTAGGTAAGACACTTATAAGTTCTTCTGGTGATACACTATTGGGTGGCGACGATAAATGTGGGATAGCCATATCAATGGAAGTTATAAAATTCCTTTTGAACAATACTGAACTAAAACATGGGGATGTTTGTTTTGTCTTCACACCAGACGAAGAAATAGGACATGGCGCAGAACTTCTTGATCTAAGAAAGCTTAATGCTGTATGTGCCTACACTCTTGACAGCGAGGGTTTTGGAACAATAACTAATGAAACTTTTTGTGCAAACTATATGACCGTAGATATAAAAGGAAAAGACATACACCCCGGATATGCAAAGAACAAAATGGTAAATGCTCTTAGGATAGCATCAAGGTTCATAGAAAAGCTCCCTACAGACAAGAGACCAGAGACTACAGAAGAAAGACAGGGCTTTTTACATCCAGTAAAAATAGAAGGTGGAGTATCTAACGTTAAGATTAATCTCCTAGTAAGAGATTTTGCAGTAGAGGGACTAAAAGAGCTTCAAGATATCGCTCAAAATATTGCAAACAACACTCAAAAAGAATTCCAAGGTTCAGAAATAACTATTAGCATAAAGGAACAATACAGGAATATGCGCTATGAACTGGATAAAGATCCAAGGGTAGTTGAATATGCAGTAAAGGCAATGCGCGCCTGTGGTGTTGAACCAAAAATGAGCGTTGCAAGAGGCGGAACAGACGGTTCAAGACTAAGTTATAGAGGGCTTTTAACCCCAGATATACCAGCGGGTTTTTATGCTTTCCACAGTAAGATGGAATGGGTCTGTCTTGAAGAAATGGCTGAAAACGCCAAAGTAATAAGGCACCTAATATCTACCTGGGCAAGTTAGCACGTATTATTGAAATAACTTTTTTAACATCACTATCGCTGTTCCTAACACAAAAATCACAGCTTTTTGCATAAAGTGGTATTCTGCTATTAAGCAACTCTTTTGCGTTGTCATTGAATAACGGACGATCTGTTCTATCTATTCTTTTATTTATAACACCAAGCTTTGCCCACAACCAAACTACATTAAAATTATGTTTTAAGAATTCTCTGTTCTCAGCGTCTATTATAGTTCCACCGCCAGTAGCAAGTACTAAGGGTTTTTTAAGTTCTAGACCATGTAAGAGTTTTTTCTCTTTTTCTCTAAAATATTCACCACCCTTAGTACTAAATATTTGAGTAACGCTCATGCCTTCTTGTTCCTCTATCAACTTATCAAGGTCTACTAGTTCATAAGAAAGCTCTTTTGCAAGTTTTCTTGCAAGATAGCTTTTTCCTGAACCCATAAAACCAGTTAAAGCTATATTTTGTTTTCTTTTCTTTTGCTCTAAAAGTCCTTTCTTCATGTACTCCATTGAATCTTCTTCAAACAAGGTCCTAAAAAGAGTTTCTGCCTGTAGAACAAGCCACTCTTCACCACTGACATAATCCTCACTAGATTTAAGCCCGCTGTAAGGAGCATCTATCAACAACTTTGTTTTTAGTTCAGGAAAGACGTCATATGAACGTGAGGTGCAGTTTATTACCACATCGTAGTTGTCTTTTAATGCCTCTTCCTGAATAAGATACTCAACATTAAAATAAGACGCCAAGCGTCTTGCTTTTTCTTGTGTACGATTGCTTATCACAAGATCGGCATTCAACTTTTTTAAAGCATAAATAGCCGCTCTTGCCGCCCCACCAGCCCCTAATATCAAGCATTTCTTATTTTCAAGTTCGTTTAGGCCTTTATCATTAAGTATCTTGGTCACAGCTTTCCAATCCGTATTGAAGGCTTTTATTTTCCTGTCTTCGAATAAAATTACATTTGCCGAACCAATATTTTGAACATCCTTATCAGGAGCACTTACAAATCTTAATATATCCTCTTTAAAAGGAGCTGTAATGTTAAGACCTCTAAGATACAACTCTTCTGCCGTTTTTATAGCTTCTCCAATGTCCTGTGAAGCTATCCTAAAATAAGTAGCATCAATATTGAACGCTTTAAAAGCACTGTTCCAAATATCAGGACTTTTACTATCACTTACTGGAGATCCTGTTACAGCGAACAACAAAATTTTTCCATCTCCTTTATACTATATTGGCCCAAGGCAGTTTTCTTATCCTTATCAACACAAACATAGGTACAAAAAGCACCAAAACTTGGAGCAATCAGCCTTGTTATCCTGCCTTTTTGTCCCATACCTACGACTATCATGTCTTCTGGTTGATCCAACAAACTCAAGAGTTTTAGATTATCCTTATCACTCTTACTAAAACACGATATCTTTATCACATCTGGGTTTAAGCTCCTGCACTTTTCAAGCACGCTGTTAAGTGTCTTTAAAGGGGGCGTTAATTCATAATTATGGTATGAGGCAATTATCAAAGTCCCTTTCTTCTTTGCAAGACATGAAAGATATTTTCTATCTTTTAGGGGCCAGTTAATGTCTATATCAACATAAGAAACACCATTATTAATAGCATGTTCTAAAAGTTCTTTCCCTTTAGGGTCTAATACTTTTTTTCTGTAAGAAACTATTATTTCTTTGCCTGAATATATTAACTTGCTCAATTCTAACTCGCTGAGCTTAAGTTTGTCTAATCTTAACTCACACAGCTCATATTTCTTTACAAGTTCTAAACATTTCTTAAAACCAAAACCACCGATACTAATACAGATCATGTAGCAACTCCTCTAAACGTCCAAATGGGACAGCTTGTATAAAAGATTTCCCTATATTCTGTATAAAAACAAAGTTAACAGAACTATCGTTACGTTTTTTATCTTTTTTTATAGCGTCTATAATATCTTTTTCACTATATTTTTTTATGTTCACATTCTTGTTTATTGAATATGACCAAAAAAGTTCTTCTATTCTTTTTAATTCCTCTTCTTTTAGATAGCCAAGTGCTACAGATGCATTTGCAGAAAAAACGATACCTTCTGCAACAGCCTCTCCGTGATTCAAGACTCCTTCACTAAGATATTCAAGTGCATGACCAACAGTGTGACCAAGATTAAGTTTTCTTCGCTCATCGTTATCAAACATATCAAGTTTAACCAAGTCTGTTTTTATCTTTAAAGTCCTTTTTATAAGATGTTCTATAAGTTCCATTTCAAGATTAAGTATCTTGTCCCTTTCTTTCTCAATGAATGAAAAAAGATCTGCATCCATCACTAGTGCTGTTTTTATTATTTCTACGATGCCAGCCTTAAATTCTCTTTCATCGAGTGTCTTTAAGAACTCAGGTTGGCTATAAACAAATTCTGCTTCCTTAAAAGTACCAATAATATTCTTAAATCCATTAAAATTAACTCCATTCTTACCACCATATGCCGCATCAGCCATAGCTATCAATGTGGTAGGCACAAAGCCAAAACTAAGTCCCCTCATAAATGTAGAGGCTACAAAGCCAGTCATGTCAAGAACAAGACCTCCGCCCACTCCAACTAAAGAACAAGTTCTATCCGCTTCAAGCTCTATTAATCTTTGATATACATATTTGATAGTATCTAGATTTTTATTCAACTCTCCCTGTGGAAGCACTATTACATCTATACCATCAAAGAAATGTCCATATATTGAATTAACTTTATCGTCGGTAATAACTATGGGTCTATTTGACCCTACCATGTTTTTTATATTTATAAACATGTACTAAGCCTTTTTATTCTTTCACTAAGTAAAGTGAACTCCTTGGGTGTAATGGATTGTTTTGCATCACACGAAGCTTTATCTGGACATGGATGTACTTCTACCATTATTCCATCGGCCCCGCTGGCTATTGCGGCTAAAGACATTGGAAGTACTAAAGAGCTTTTACCAGTACCATGACTTGGATCTACTATTATTGGCAAATGAGTAAGTTCTTTCATGACGGGAACAGCTCCAATATCCAAAACATTACGTGTGTAATCCTCAAAACTCCTTATACCTCTTTCACACAGGATTATGTTCGGATTACCTTCTAGCATTATGTATTCTGCACTACTAAGCCATTCCTTGTATGTGGATGAAGCACCTCTTTTAAGAAGTACCGGTTTTTTTACTCTACCAAGTTCTTTTAGTAACGAAAAATTCTGCACATTTCTTGAGCCGACCTGTATGACATCAACCAATTCCAAAAAATGTTCAAGATCTTTTGCGTCAACTACTTCGCTGACTACAGGGAGCCCTACTTTCTTTCCAACTTTGTTAAGTATTTTTAAACCTTCAAGCCCCAATCCTTGAAAATCATAAGGAGATGTTCTTGGCTTAAAAGCCCCTCCTCTAAGCATGGTAGCACCGGCATTTTTTACTTCTTTAGCTATTAGTTCTAAACTTTCTTCACTCTCTATGGTGCAAGGACCAGCTATAAGAATAAGTTCCTGCTTGGTCTTTACATCACTATCTAATTTTTTTACTAGTTTTAGATCTTTCATTTAACTCATCTTTTAATATATATTTCTGCTATCGGTTCCTCGTCTGATTTTACATTTGGGAACATGTTCTTAAGTAAACTATTCTTATCTGCAGAGCAAGTGTAAGTAAGTTGATCTAGATTATACTCCCTGCTGACAACAGACTCGTTAATATCTGCACAAAGATCAAAGGTATTATCTTTAAATAGTTTACCTGTATAAAGTTCCCATACATAGATTAAAATAAGTTTTGGACATCTTTCAGCCGAAACCCTGTTTAACCATTTCTTTTGGCTTTCTTTATTAGGAATAGACGCTGTCAAAGATTCTTTATTTGTATAGCTAGTTATCTCTATTTTCTCTTCTTTGGGTGTTAATTTGTTTAGTCCTTCTCTGAACTGTCCAATTGTAAAGACCTCTACTACATATGAAGAAGATGGTTTTGAGTAAATTGCAAAAGAAAAAAGCCCCAAGACCAATATCATAATCGTTCTTCTCATAAGAACCTCCTAACAAGTTAATCCCTTTGATATCACTATTTTAGGAAGAAAGTCAGCTGTTTTAATTAAGGTTCAGGCTTAAACTAGCCCAAAGACACACTATATTTTAATTTTATTCTTTAATTTCATATATTTAATATTGACTAAAGTTTTTCTAAAGTATTCCGAAAAGCATTATACTAAAATATTTTTTAAAATCAACTAACCGCTTTTCTATGTCCTCCTGTCTAATTTACATAAAAAGAATTATATGAATGGAGGCATGAAATGACAGGTTTAACTCTTATAAAGAATCCAGAAAGAAAAAAAACAACAATATGCAAAAAGAACCGTAACCAAATAATAATGGAATTTACCCCGCTAATAAAATATCTAGCCAACAAAATGGTAGCAAGGACTCGTTACTCAGTAGAACTTGATGAAATGATAAGTTACGGAGTACTTGGTCTTATAGACGCTATAGA
>JAKIZQ010000052.1 GCA_022707945.1 Bdellovibrionales bacterium | reverse complement strand
CTCTGAAAGTCCCTCTATAAGTTCAATGTTCTTACCATCAGATACTCCAGTACGTACTACCTTTTGAAGCACTGTGGAATCTTTCTTGCCAACAAGCACGTAAAAATAATTATCACCACTTTTTACAGCTTCTACAGGCAATAACAAAATGTCTTTTTTTGAGTCAACAGAAAAGGTAACATTTGCTGTCATACCACTCAACATATAAATTGGAGTCTGGATAGGTAATACATCTACTATGTAAGTAGTCACATTATTTATGGTATAACTCTTTCTGAGTATGCATCCAGTACAATGTTAGCATCTTGTCCTTGTTTTATTTTAGCTATATCAGTTTCATCCACTTGTGCTTTAACAGTTAATCTATCAGACATAACAAGAATAGCATCTTGAGAGGTAAAACTTTGACCCGGTTCTACACTTCTTAATATAATCGTTCCATCTATTGGAGCAAAAACAGGGATTGGTTTATAATATTCTTCCCATTTTTTTCTTTCTTCCGTACCCCTAGCACTTGCAGCGTCTATTAAAGCGGCCCTCTCTGTAGAACTTATTATCATAAGTATTTGGCCTTTCTTAACCATTTGTCCTTCTATGACAAGAACTTGTTCAACTCTTCCTGAAACTGGTGATTTTATTTCCAACCTGTTCTCTGGCTGTACGTAACCAGTGCTTAATATACTAACATTTATATCGCCTCTTACTACTTGAACCTTTTTATAATTATTCTGTTTCTCTTCCTTAATTTTAGAGAAATAAAGCCAAGTTATTACTGCACCTATAAGCAACACTATAATAAGGAACAATAGTTTACCTTTCATTCAAATACTCCCTTACTTTGAGATCTCATCCAAGCAGCCTCTGCTATTCTTCTATCGCGAAGAGCTTGGATATTGACCTTCTCTTTGTTTATTAGATCATTCTCTATAATATCCCAGTTTTCAAACGATAAAAGGCCAGTATTATATTTGCTCCTTGCTATTTTGGCCCTCGTTTTTGCAGCCTCTACAAAAGACTTATATACTTTAACCTTTTCTATTGAATCTAAAAAGCTATTATATGTCTGCCTAAGTTGATAAAGAAGATCAAGGTCCGTTTGTTGTTGTTCAAACAACGAAGCAGACCATTTGGAGTCTGCACTATAGGTGGAATAAAAATCCCTTCCACCGTTAAACAAAGGAACAGATAAACTGACCATTGCTGACCATTGATTATTAGGTAGTGGCCACGAAGAACCAAATTTCGAAGTTTGGCCCATAATATCAAGGCTAGGATAAAAATAAGAACGAGCAAGCCTTAAGTCTGCCTTATAAGCTTTACTCTTTGCTACTGCAGCCTGATGTTCTGGTAGTTGCTCAACTATTGAGTGTATATTTATGTTTTTTTCTGGGTCACTAAGAGGAAGCTCCCCTGTTATTTTAACATCTTCCGCTATTTCTTTTCTACCCATAACGCTTGCAAGTTGTTGCTTGGCTGTCTGTAAAAGATGTTGAGCCTGTAGCTGATCATATTCAGCCTCTTGCAATGCCGCTTTTGATAAAAGATAAGAACCTTTGTTCTCCATTCCACCCTCAAATCTCAACTGAACAAGATCAAGATTATCCTTCCTTCTTTTTATATTTTCCTCTGATAGTTTTATGTAATCCTGAGCATAAAGGACTAAAGAAAAAGCCTGCCAAAGATCATAACTAACATCTGCTTTTACAGACCTATAAGTTGCACTTTGAGATTCTATATTAGCTTCTGCTTTTTGTGATTTAGATAAACTACTAAAGCCAGAGAACAAGTTCTGCCTTGCAGTTAACGAAGCAGAATATGAGCTAGTATCGTTTGACGTAGATGTGTTTGAATTACCTCTGGATGCATCTAAAGAGCCACTAACACTGGGGAGATACTCATTCCACAAGGCTTTCTTTTGATATTTATAAGAGCTAAGATCTTCTCTTGCTGTCTTAATTTGAAGATTATTCACCCTCGTTTCAGACACACAATCATCCCATGTAATCGTTTCTGTAGCATAAATTTGTATTAGAAAATTAAAAAGGAGCAAATATAACATTATAATAAGAATATATTATCTACTAAAACTAATTTCAATATAAAAAGTTAAACTACTAACAAAAAAAATCAAATATATCGTCTTATATTTTAACTACTCTAAGTTTTGCTTTTGGTGAAATAGCTTTTAGCAGTGTTCTTATACTCTCTTCGTGTTTTACTGGAGCGTCTTTTTTTTCTGCGAGCACTACTTGAGAAATATCTTCATATGGATAACCCAGACTCACCATTTTTATTATCGCTGCTATCATTGGTGATATAGAAGGATTAAATGCCGCATTCTCTATATAAAAGCCTTTATGCAAGTTACCATCTTTGGTTTTTATCACTACACCAGAATATGAAGAACTATAAGGAGCATATGATTCATTTGCCATCATCAAGGCAAAACGAACCATTTCATCTTTCTCTTTATCGTCTATTTTTATTTTATTATCCCTTTTTGAATAGATGGATATATCTATATCAAGATTATCTGGGCCAAAAGGTTCTGGCAATAATGAACCAAGATAACGAGGCTTTTTGCCAACAACAAGAACTTTAAGATCTTTTGCCGCTCCTTTAACTTCGTTCAAGAACTGTCTGCAATGGCCACAAGGCTCGGCAGAAACAGCTATCTTGTCTAGTCTGTCATACTCTAAAAAACTAAGTACAAACAAAAATTGTTCTGCATGCACTGTTTGTGCAATGGGAACAGATCTAAATTCTAGATTATTACCAAAATATATTTTTCCAGTTCTAGATATGCCTACTGCTCCAACGTAATAATTTGATATTGGTGGGCGAGCATTTCGTTTTGCAAGTGGAACAAGTTCCAACAATAGTTTTTCTGTACCAAGACCATATTTAGCTTTTAAATTTTGTACTTCTTGTTTATTGAATACAAATTTACCGACTGGGACATCATCAATTAAGCTGGAATACGAGTTAAAGACACTAAGAAGTGAACATAGGATCAAACTAAGGAACATAAAGACCTCCTGTACCTATGGTTTTATTCTGCCTTCTTTCCAATGCTTTCTGCATAAAGAGATATATGATTCGTTACCACCTATTTTTACCTGTTCGCCCTCGTAGACAGCTTTGCCATCATGTATCCTTGTATTCATAATGGCTTTCTTTCCACACCAGCATATCGTCTTTAGTTCCTCTATGCTATCTGCAAAAGAAAGTAGCGCTTGGCTACCGGGGAAAAGTTCTCCTCTAAAATCTGTCCTTAAGCCGTATGCAATACAAGGAATGTTCAACTCATCAATGGCAGAACAAAGCTCAAGAACCTGCTTTCTTGTCATGAATTGTGCCTCGTCTATCAAGATACAATCTATTTTTTTGTCTTTCTTTTGTTCTTTTATTAGATCTAATATATCGGCTTTATCGTCAAAGATAGTAGTACAACACTCTATCCCTATCCTTGATCGGATCAAAGACGAGCTCTCTCTTTTATCAACAGCTGGTTTAAGGACCAATACCGTTTGTCCTCTTTCTTCGTAATTATGCTTAACCTGTATGAGCTGAGTGGTCTTACCAGCGTTCATTGCGGAATATCTAAAATAAAGTTTAGCCATAATTCCGTTTTATTATCAAACATAGGGGCTTTGTAAAGTTCTTAATATGGAATATACTCCTTTTATGGAACATAAAGATCATAAATTAAAGATGTTCGTGCCAATGACCTCTGAAGAAATAAAAGCTAGGGGCTGGAACGGACTTGATATATTGTTTATAAGTGGGGATGCCTATATAGATCACCATAGTTTTGGTGTACCATTACTAGCAAGATATTTAATGCATAAGGGTTACAAGGTTGGAATAATAAGTCAGCCAAAAACTGCAGAGGACATAAAGAAATTAGGTGAGCCAAAACTATTTATTGGTATAGGCACCGGCGTTGTTGATTCAATGATAAATAATTACACTGCAGATAAAAAACCTCGTCGTGATGACCAATATTCAGAGGGTGGAAAAGGTGGAACAAGGCCAGATAACGCAGGCGTTGAGTATTCAAAAATGGCAAGACAAGCATTCCCTAACTCATTCATAATAGGTGGTGGAGTAGAAATATCCTTAAGAAGATTGTCCCACTACGACTACTGGCAGAACAAGGTACTACCTTCTATCCTTATCACAGGTTCTTACAATCTTGTCATATACGGAATGGCAGAGCATCCAAGTTTGGAAGTCTGTAAAGCTTTAGAAAAAAATGACAAAAAAAACTTATATAAGATAAGAGGTGTTGCATACCTTAGTTCAAAACAAGATTCTAGGAGTATAAATAACAGACTTATACTTCCATCTCACGAAGAAGTAAGTGGTGATAAGAAAAAGTTCCTAAGGACTACGCTATTGTATATGGAACAAAGCAACCCCCTTAACGCAAAAACCTTGGTACAAGATTACAGGAATAAATCTGTTGTAATAAATCCCACTAACAGAAAGTGAAATGGACGAAATATACGACCTTGATTTCACAAAAGAACAACACTACTCATATAAGGAAAAAATCCCTGCTCTAGAAATGATACAGAACTCCATCAGTATAAACAGAGGCTGTTTTGGAGGCTGTACGTTTTGCGCCCTAACTCTGCATCAGGGAAAAATAGTTCAGTCACGTTCAAAAGGTTCTGTCGTAAAAGAAGTTCAAAAGCTAACAAACAAGAATTCATTTAAGGGAATAATAAGTGATCTTGGTGGACCAACAGCAAACATGTATAAACTGTCTTGTAAAGATATAGAAAAACAAAAAATATGTATTAGAACATCCTGTCTTTACCCTAATATATGCAAGAACCTTAATACAGACCACAGCGAACAAATAGAATTATTAGAGGCTGTATCTAAAATAAACGGTGTAAGAAGGGTTTTCATCGCAAGTGGTGTGAGGTACGATCTTGCCTTGTGCGATAAAAAATACCTTAAAAAACTCATATCAGATCATGTAAGTGGACAATTAAAAGTAGCTCCAGAACATAACGACGAAGAAGTGTTGGCACTAATGGGCAAACCATCATTCAAAACTTTCCTAGAGTTTAGGGAATTATTCTATCAAATATCAAAGTCCGTTAATAAAGAACAATATATAGTGCCCTATTTCATATCTGCATTCCCCGGAACCACTAGTTCAAAAATGAAAGTACTAGAAACTTGGTTAAGAAAAGAGAATTGGAAATTACAACAGGTTCAAAATTTTATTCCACTACCCATGACCCTTGCTTCGGCAATGTATTGGTCCGAACTTGACTACAAGACCAAACAACATCTTTATGTACCTAAAACCCAAGAAGATCGTAAGGAACAAAGAAATAGGCTCCAAAGCCATAGGGACTACAAAAACAAAAAAGATGTAAAATAAATATTGACTTTTATTGTTAAATTGTAATAATAAACGTTCTATTATGTCACCATTTAAAAAACTAATAGTATTTATCCTTCTACTCTTAAGCACCCAAAGCTACGCACAAAAAAACAAAACAGAATGGTCTGACCAAGAAATAGATAATCTAAAAAAACAAGTAGTAAACATTTACGTTAACAATCCTTTCCCTATAGGCTTTGATTATTCGATGGGTGACTCAACTGGGACAGGATTTATAGCCGACAAAGAACTAGGTCTTATAGTAAGTAATGCACACGTAACCTCTAAAGGCCCTGCAATAATTACTATAGAATTCATTACTGGAGACAGAGTTTCTGGAAAAGTAATTTACTACGACTATTATCATGACTTCTCAATAATAAAATTCGACCCAAGCAACCTTGATATTAAAGAAGCAAAAATAGGATCTTCACTAACGCTAAAGGACAACGAACCCTTGTTACTCATAGGCAACAACGCCGCACAAGGTTACTCTATAAAAAAAGGTAACGTAATAAATAAGTTTAAGAGCCAAGGAGTTAACAGTTCTCCAGTAGTACAAACCAGCATGGTAGTAGCTGGTGGTTCAAGCGGCTCACCTGTATACAATTTGAACAATGAAGTGGTCGGTTTAAATTTTAGAGGTAACGAAGAAACTAATTTGGTACTTTACATAGACCTCGTAAAAGATGCACTCACTTATATAAAGAACAACGAAACACCAAAAAGGGGAGATATTGGAATAACGCCAGTGTATGTTAAAACAGCAAAAATGGCATACTACTGCTCAAAAGCAAAAGGTCTATGTACAGAATCAAAGAACCTTATAACTATTGGCTATGTAACACCGACTAGTTCAGCAGATGGCAAATTAATGGGTGGAGATATAATTTGGAAAATAAATGGACAAGAAATAGGAGACAATCTTTACCTTCTAGGAAAGATATTAGACAACAACGTCAATAACAATGTAACCCTAAGCATTCTAAGAGGAGAACAGGAATTAGAACTTGAGCTACCTGTCGTAGACCTAAATCAAGACAAAACCACAAAGTTCATAAAATATGCAGGTGCAATTTTCCAAGACATTAGTTACGACTTTAGAAGAAAAAATGGATACTATGGCGAAGGCGTGTTCATGAACTATACAGATTCAGGTTCTTTTAATATAGGCTACACCAGACAAACACAGAGCGGACTATCTGGGCTAAGATCTATCGTCATAACACAAATTGGAAACACAAGAATAAAAAATATAGAAGATATGATAGAGGCTATAAAAGACATAGAAGATAATACACCTACTTATTACATGTTTAGAGATCTCTATGATACATACAGAATAGAGGACTGGGGCTTTTTAACAATAGACCCTACTTTTGCAACGCTAGAGATATATGAACTAGAAGACAATAATTGGGTAGAAAAAAAGTAAACAACATAAAATATCTCATATAGAATATTAAGCATGCAAAGCTTATCTTCATCTTTCTATCAAAGAAGCACTAAACAAATAGCCAAAGATCTTTTGGGTAAAATTTTAGTACGTAAATACAAAGGAAAAGAATATCGCGCTCGTATAGTTGAAACAGAAGCTTACTTGGGTATAAAGGACAAAGCTTGCCACTCATTCGGGGATAAAAGAACGCCAAGAACACTATCCATGTACTTAGAAGGAGGACATGCATACGTTTATTTAATTTACGGAATGTATCATTGTCTTAATGTTGTAACACGAAGTACAAAATATCCAGAAGCAGTATTAATTCGTGCAGCAGAACCATTAATAGGTTTTAAGGATTCTGGCAAAAAATTACTGGCTGGTCCCGGAAAATTATGTAGAGAAATGAAAATAACAAAAGCTCAAGATGGTCGTTATTTAAGTTCTAAAGAACTAATGATAACTGATGATGGGTTTAAAGTAAAAAACTCACAAATAATCTCCTGCCCTAGAATAGGCGTGGATTATGCAGGAAAAGACAAAGATCTATCCTTAAGATTTTATATAAAAGATCACCCAAGTGTTTCTTGTTATTTTCGTAAATAAGCTTAAAATAAGTAAAAATTATTAATTTGGAGGGTTGTCATGAAAAAGTTATTTACTTTTTTGGTCCCAGTATTTCTGTTGGCATCATGTGGAGGAGGTTCATCGGCAGACGATGTGTTCTATGAAACAAGCTCTAAGATACTACCAAACATCAACACAGACCTAATCAAAGGTTCTTCTTTAAAGATCAATGAATCAACTACTAACGTTTGTAACGACAGCCCAACTGGGGACGTAAAAACTGTATGTGATACTTTTGAAGCATATACAAGTGACAATTGGGACAACGAAGAAGCAACTCTTGG
>JAKIZQ010000051.1:5154-7885 GCA_022707945.1 Bdellovibrionales bacterium | reverse complement strand
TTAGCAGTCATACATGCACTTGCGTATGCTTATGTTGGAAGAAAAAAGAACAAACGTAATATGCGTCAGCTTTGGAATACAAGGATAAATGCTGCTTCTAAGGAACATCAGCTTGCTTATTCTAGGTTCATAAACGGGCTCAAGAAGGCAAATGTAGAACTGGATAGAAAGATACTCGCTGCAATAGCTAGCGAAGATGCAAAAACGTTTGCTTCTCTTGTTCAGATATCCAGGTCAGCAATTGAATAGTTCTGAAATAAAAACTTTCATTTCGGATATAGAGATCAAATTAAGGGGACAATTGTCCTCTATTAAAGACATTAAAGGACTTGAGGATTTTAGGGTTCAGGCTCTTGGTAAGAAGAGTGAGCTTTATTCTGTGCTCAGGAACATAGGGGAACTTCCTCCAGAAGAAAGAAAACTTGCTGGAGAAAGCGTTAACAAATTAAAAACGATACTGGAACAGGAAATATCCGTATTAGAAGCTGAATTAAAGAAAAAAGCTGGCGCAGAAAGGTTAATCGCCGATGCCATAGACGTTACCATGCCCGGTGAATACAAAAGGCTTGGGGCTCTTCATCCTGTTACTCAGGTGATGGAAGAGATCGTAGAGATATTCAAACCACTTGGTTACAGTGTGGTACATGGACCAGAAATAGAACATGAATTCTTTAACTTTGATGCACTAAATATACCTGCAGATCACCCAGCCAGGGATATGCAGGATACTTTTTATTTAGGCGCTGATACGGTTCTAAGAACACATACTTCTCCTGTTCAGGCAAGAACCATGATGCAGAGTAAACCTCCTATCAGAGTCTTGTCCCCTGGTAAAGTATATAGATCTGATTACGACGTAACTCATACTCCAATGTTTCATCAAATAGAGGGACTTTATGTAGATGAAGGAATTAAATTTTCTCATCTTAAGGGTACACTCCTTTATTTTGCAAAAAGGATGTTTGGTCAGGATACTTCTATAAGACTAAGACCAAGTTATTTTTCTTTTACAGAGCCTTCTGCAGAGGTTGATGTAACTTGTGTTGCTTGTAAGGGAAAGGGTTGCAGGATATGCAAAGGTACTGGTTGGTTAGAGATACTTGGTTGTGGAATGGTTAATCCAAATGTGTTTAAGCATGTTGGATATCCAGAATCTACGACGGGTTTTGCCTTTGGTATGGGTATAGAAAGAATAGCGATGCTTAAATATAAGATAAATGACCTAAGATTGTTCTTTGAGAACGATGCTAGGTTTTTGAGGCAGTTCTCATGAAGTTCAGTGTTAACTGGATAAAGGACTTTGTAGATATAAACACCTCTCAGATCCAAACGATGTGTGATTCACTCACCAACAGGGGTATAGAGGTAGAATCAATAGATACGCTTGGCAAAGGGCTTGATAACATAGTCGTTGGAAAAATAATAAGTAAAGAAAAACATCCTGATGCAGACAAATTGTCTTTGTTAAAGGTAGACGTGGGTAAAGAAACTTTACAGATAGTTTGTGGTGCAAGCAACATGAAAGAGGGTGACAAGGTCGTCGTATCTTTAATAGGTGCTAAGCTCCCTAATGGACTAGATATAAAGAAGAGCAAGATACGTGGTGTTGAATCATTTGGTATGTGTTGTTCTTTATCTGAGTTAAAGATGGCAGAAGACAGTGAAGGCATAATAATATTACCAGAAGACTCAAAGGTTGGAGAACCTATAGTCAAGGCAATGGAATTGGACGACGTTGTAGTTGATATAGCAACAGCGGCCAACAGAGGCGATATACTTGGTATGCTCGGTATATCAAGAGAACTTGCATCCATCTTGGGACAAACCCCTAAATTCCAAATTAACTCCAATATTAAGTCAGAAAAAATACCGGGACCGCTTAGTGTTCAGATACAGGACAAGAGATGCAGAAGATACATAGGCAGGTATATAGAGGGTGTTAAGATAGCTCCATCACCCAAATGGTTGAGTAAAAGGTTAGAGGCTGTTGGATTAAGACCTATAAACAACCTCGTAGATATAACTAATTATGTAATGTATGAACTTGGACAGCCTTTACATGTTTTTGATGCAGAAATGGTAGCTAATAAAAAAATAATAGTAAGGTCAGCAAAGGAAAAAGAAAAAATAAAACTTCTTGATGGTTCAGACAAAGAACTATTTGAAAGGGATATACTTATAACAGATGAAAGACATCCTTTAGCGATAGCAGGTGTTATGGGTGGAGAGGATTCTGGTGTGTTCGAGAACACTAAGAATGTTATCCTTGAATGTGCATATTTTGATCCATCAGCAATAAGAGTAACTTCAAAAAAACATGCAATAAGCACAGATTCTTCTTACAGGTTCGAAAGGGGTGTGGATTTTGATTTAATGGAAAAAGTCGTTGAAAGGGCTACACAGTTGATACAAGAACTTGCCACACCAGCAAAGATATATTCACCAGTAGATGTTATCGCCGATCAAAAAAAGAACAGATCAATAAAGATAAGTGCTAAGGCTACGGCAGAGTTCTTGGGCATGGAAATAGATCCTGGCGTAATTGTTGAGTCGTTAAAATCGATAGGCTTTGAAGTAGTCAGTAATAACGATATTATAAATGTTGATATACCGTCTTGGAGAGGAGATGTAGCACATCAAGCTGATGTGTATGAAGAAGTTGCAAGGGTATATGGTTACGATAAGATACCGGCAGAACTTCCTTCTGTTAGTATAGATCCTGATTTTGAGA
>JAKIZQ010000051.1:0-5144 GCA_022707945.1 Bdellovibrionales bacterium | reverse complement strand
TACCGAGCTAGATCTTGTATCTAAGAAAATAAAACACACACTTAAGGGTTTAGGATATCTTGAGGCACTTACCTATACGTTCGTGCCTGAGTCTCATCACAAACTCATGGGGTATGACGATAATTCTGTAATAAAGGTTCTTAACCCAATAACAGAGACGATGAAGGTAATGAGAGTAGAGATGTTGTCTGGTTTGTTAGAAGCTGTTAAATACAATATTAACAGAAGGAATATGGACCTAAAAATGTTCGAGATAGGTAAGGTATATCGTCCAAAACATAGTTATAGTACTAACGAAAAACCTGCTCCAACCTACACAGTAGCAAATGAACACGACAGACTTTGCTGTGTGCTTAGCGGAAGAATTAACGACGTAGAGAACTGGAGCGTAGATAAGGAAAGAAAAATAGATTTTTATACAGCCAAGGGCGATCTTTACACTTTACTTGAATATTTAAGAGTACCTAGTTTTGAACTTCATGCCTTTAAGGATTCAGAGGTCCAGTATCTTAATCCAGGTAGCTCTGCCATAATTAAATGTTGTGGAAGGCCTTGTGGTCATATCGGTAAACTACATCCAGATACTGCTTTAAAGTTTGACCTTGAGGGTTTGGATCTTTATGTAATAGAGATCCATTTGGATATTCTTAAGGACGTTTTTAATGGTGTTCCTGTTTTTAAGGAATTACCTAAATTCCCAAGTGTAAGAAGGGACCTTTCATTCTTGGTTGATTCTAAAGTAAGGGATATAGACATGATGCAGACCATAAAAAAGGCCAAGATAGCGGGTCTTAAGGAATATGGCGTTTTTGACCTTTATAAAGGAAAGGGTGTCCCAGACGGTAAAAAAAGTATTGCTTATATGTTCGTTTTTGAGAGTCCAGAAAGAACGCTTAAAGATACTGAGGTCGATGAAGGCATTAAAAAGCTTCAGGAACTCCTAAAAAAAGAATTTTCTATTGAAATTCGATGAGTTATCTGGTGAAATAGGGGCCTATTGGGACTGAATAATATTTGGAGGGTTTTAAAATGACAAAGGCAGATCTAGTGAACAAGGTTTTTGAACAAATAGGAGGAACAAAGAAAGAAGCCTCAGACCTTGTAGAGAAGCTTTTTGATATGATGAAATCAACTCTCGTTAATGGAGAGCACATCAAAATATCTGGTTTTGGTAACTTCATGGTAAGGACCAAAAGATCAAGAATAGGAAGGAACCCTCAAACAGGTGAGAGCATAGAAATATCTGCAAGAAGGGTGCTTACCTTTAAACCTTCACAGGTCTTAAGGGACTCTGTGAATAAAGGTTCCTGATAAAATAAATGTTAGAAGTGTCCACCGAAGTAAAAAGATACAGAATAGGTGATGTCGCAAATATGCTGGACCTTAAGCCGCATGTGCTTAGGTACTGGGAAACGGAGTTCTCTAGTTTCATTCTTGGTGAAAAAACAGAGGGCGGACAAAGACTTTATTGTCAGCAGGATATAGACCTGTTCGAGCAGGTAAAGAAACTTCTTTATGTAGAAGGATATAGTATTGCTGGTGCAAAGAAAAAACTTTCTGGCAAAGATGTTGCTGCCGATGAGCAGGACCTTTCAGAGAATGCCGTACCAAAAGAACTCTTGTCTGTTATCAAAGAAGAGCTTCAAGATATAAGGGACCATATTCAAAGGATCAAAGCAGATATGGAAAATAAAATACCCAGATCATGAACCAACAAGAAAGAAGAAAAACATTGCCTTTTAATTTTATTGGAGCAGGAATTTTCTTGTTCTTTAGCCTTTTATTCAGCTCAAGCTTTTTTATGTTCATGGGCATTTCCTCAAAGGGACTGTATAGGATAATGGTATCAGATAACCCATATTATATTTTGATTATGGGTTTAACACTGTTTGTATCTGGTCTCCTTCTTTATGTTTTTAATAGAGTATTTAAAAGGCCTTCATCTGAATTAATTTTTGTTTATGCACCTTTATTGACGTTGTTGCTTATATTTACCCTCTCGTTGATAACAGTTGAGAATGCTGGTTTACTTTTATTCTCCATAGCTATAGTGAGCGTTATCTGGTCGTATTGTTTCTTTATGTATTTGTCTTTATGGCGTAGAGCTAGTGGTCTTAGTATTATAGTTATGTTCATTCTAGGCGCAGGGCTTGCTGGTATCTATTCTGTTGTTGGTGATTGGACCTTGAGCGGTCTTATACTGATTATAAAAATGTCGTTGGTGTTATATCTTGCATTATTGATGTCTTATGAGCTTGGTTTGCTGGGTTTTATAAGAACACGTAAATATGTTGCTGTTGCTCCTGTCTTAATATCTCTCTTGGTGATTTTTTTTCCTGCGAATAAATTAGCGTTAAAGAGTAAGGAACATGTTAGAGGCTATGAATATCTTAGCTCATACACTACAAACTCTAGGAATGTAGAGGTGCAAATAAGCCAAGAAAGTGCTAGAGAACACATACTTTTTTTAGAGAATGGAAGAAGAACTTTTAGCTATCCTTTATCTTATGAAGAAGAACTTTCACTTTGTTTTGCTGTACTGCAAAACAATAGACCGGGTAATATATTGGTCGTTGGGGATTCACCGTTAGGTTTATTCTCTGTTCTTAGCAAGATGCCAAAGGTAGGAGTAGTTCACTATCTTCCTACTGACCCTCTTTATACAAAGATATGGGAGAACTATGCATCATCAGATATCTCGAACACCTTCGTTGTTATATCTGGTAAAGAACAATTAATGAATAAATATGGGATGATCATATTTTTCCCTCCAACTGTTAGAGGCTATGGAACAAAAGCTGGTCTTAGCAGAAGTATGTTTAAATTGTTGGCTGGTAAATTATTAGACTCTGGTACCTTTACAATAGTTTTATCAAAAGAACTAATAAAGACAGAACTTCCAGTAAATTTAGAGGGCAGATTACAGAACATACTCTACACGATATATGGCTCTGTTCATGTTTCAGACCTGAACGGCTTTAGGTTTCTTATGGCAAGCAAAGATCCTAGTAATATAAGTGCAGATCCATCTGTTATTAAATATAGATATCTTGCTCTTGGTGTTGAGTATGAATATGCTAAAGCAAAGGACTTCTTTGATGGTACTATAATAAAGATACATGACACTGTACCACAAAAAATGAACTCAAAATATTTGCAGGTTGCTTTTATAGTTACAGGGATGGTTTTGTTATTGTTATTGCTGTATCTTGCTCATGTATTTAGACCTTCATACTTGAATAATATATTAGAACCCTCGGTGTTTATATATGTTATGATACTTGGAGCTGGTTTTGCCTTGTCTTTACTTATAAATCAAATGTTCAAAGTAAATTCTTTTAGTATCTTTACTCCATACTTAGCTCTGTTTCTTGTCTCTTCTTTGATGTCCACTCTTTTTGTTGCATGGAAAATGATCAATAAATTTCTTTTTGTTCTAACGACGATCTTTGTCCTGCCACTGATATTTGTACTGGGCTATTATTCTTTATATCCTTTATTGTTGGGAATGGTATTTGGTTTGATATTTGCTTTTAGTGAAGTAAAAAAATATTCAAAAATAAGTTTATTAAGCATGTACCTTTGTGGTGTTGGCGCAGGGATGTCTTCTTTATTCCTGCTTGATATGTACTTATTCTCTTTAACTGAGATATCCATTATTTTGGGTTTAACATTCATAACGATAGTTGTTTATAACGTTCTCTTATTAAGGAGAACACCATGATGTTCCTTGTTATTATATATTTGTTTTTTGGTCTCAATATTGATGCATCTGGTTTGGACATCTATACTTTGAAAGGGCAGGAGAAAGGTCCTGTTCTAATGGTAATAGCTGGCATACATGGAGATGAACCTGCTGGGCCAAAGGCTGTAGAGCTTTATAAGGATATTGAACTAAAAAAAGGCAAGCTTATACTTGTCCCCTATGCTAATAAAAAGGCTTTATTAAAGAATAAAAGATATATAAATCTTGATATGAATAGGATCTTCAAGGATGAAAAAGACGGTGTTAATGATTATGAGTATGAAGTGGTTAAAGAACTAAAGGAATTAATGAAACAAGCAGACATGGTGATCTCTTTGCACGAAGCAAAAGGTTTTTATGGAAAGAACAATAAATATTATGGCCAATCAATAGTTATAGACGATATAAAGCTTAAGACAGTAGCGAATAATGTGGTGAATGAACTTAATTCAAAGATACAGGATAAAGGTCATTATTTTTATCTTAATTTTCAGGATACCAAAAGTGATGCTACTAAATATCCAGAACAAAGAGGCTCTGCAACTTATTATGCTCTTTATGAGCTCGGTATTCCTGCTTATGGTGTGGAAACATCCAAAGGGATTAAAGACCTGTCTAAAAGGGTCGCAATGCAGTGTTTAGGTATAAGGTTATTTATGGAAGAGATTGGTATTAAAATGGCTAGAACCGGTAATAAAAATCAGCCGGAATGTAATATAAATTAGGAGGATAAAACGCTTTTATGGCATTTGAAAGATTTAAGAGAGAAGAAAAAGGACCGAGAGTTAATGAATCGATCAGGGATTATGAGGTTAGACTTATCGACGATGAAGGAAAGATGCAGGGAGTTGTTAATACAAGGGAAGCTATTTCTATGGCAAAAGAAAAAGGGCTTGATCTTGTAGAGGTTGATCCAAACAGTAAACCCCCTGTCTGTAAGATAATAGATTATGGTAAATATAAATATGAGCAAAAAAAGAAACAGCAAGAGGCCAAAAAGAAACAAGTGGTCGTAGATATAAAAGAGGTACAGTTTAGGCCTAACATAGATAAACATGATTTTGATTTTAAGGTAAAGCACATTACTCGTTTCTTAGAGGAAGGAGATAAAGTAAAGGTGTGTATAGTTTTTAGAGGAAGAGAAATGGCCCACAAACAATTGGGAGACATTCTTGTTACTCGTATTAAAGAGGCTGTATCACAAATAGCAGTAATAGAATCAGACGTTAAGATGGAAGGTAAAAAGATGTTCCTTCAACTTGCACCAGCAAAGACACAACTAGTTAAATGATATAAAAAGTGATATAATAAAAAACAGGAGGTTTTACTATGCTTAAATTTGTTTTTGTGTTTATCTTTTCTTTGAGTGGAGCTCTTTTTTGTGCTGATCCTGCTGATT
>JAKIZQ010000050.1 GCA_022707945.1 Bdellovibrionales bacterium | reverse complement strand
CACCATCCATTTGTAGCTCTTAATTGTGCCTCGCTGGATGCACTAACCGCAGAGAAAGAACTATTTGGTAATATTAAGGGGGCTTTCACTAATGGAACTACTTCAAGTAAAGGCGCTTTTTATAGTGCAGGCAAAGGGACTATCTTTCTCGACAACATAGAGGATCTACCAATAAATATCCAACCAATGCTTTTAAGGGCCATAGAACTTTTAGAAGTAAAGGCCTCTGGTTCTGATGTGTCTAGAAAACACAAGGCTAGGGTTATAGCTTCAGCCTCTATGTCACCAAAGGAACTTTTGTATGGTGGGCTTATAAGAAAAGACCTGTACTACAGGCTTGAGGGGACTTGTCTATATTTACCAGAATTAAAACAGATGAAGAATGAATTGTCTGGGATTCTGGATTTTTACCTTGCTGGTGAGTATTCCAAAGAAGAAGGGTTGATGGATCTTTTGTCTTCGTATGATTGGCCGGGCAATCTAAGGGAGTTTAGAAACGTCGTAGAAAGAGCCAAAATAATGGGTGCTAAAGAACGTCTGATAAAGAAAGAATATTTTTGTTTAGATAAAGAAAAAAGACTTAAACCACATGTTATAAAGAATCCATACCTTATTTATCCTCTAGAAAACGAGGAAAGAACATTCATACTAAATAGTCTTTTAAGAAATTCATGGAACATACCAGATACAGCTAGAGAACTTAGTATTTGTCGTAGCACATTGATGGCTAAAATAAAATATTATCAGCTAAAAGAACAGAATTGATGTTTTATACTCTTGCTGTTCTTCTCTTATCAAGTCCGTAACGCTCTACTTTTGATATTAGACTTGCTCTGCTTATTCCAAGTTCTTTTGCTAGTTTAGATTTATTCCAACCGTTAGATTTTAAACCTTCTGATATGAGGTCTTTTTCTAAGGCTTCTATGGCGTCTTTTAACGTGCCTGTATATTTTATGGTCGTTTTTTGCCCAGAGCCAGACTGTGAAACTGTGAGCGTTTGTTGTACTTGTGCCATTCTTGATGACAACAAGCTTTCTTCTAATATCTGGTCATCACCAGCGAGAACTATCATTCTTTCTATTTCGTTCTCTAATTCCCTTATATTACCGGGCCAGTTGTATTCCATTAATTTTGCCAAAACACCTTTTGATATCTTCTTTTTCTGTAAGCCTGTTTCTTTTTGGTTCTTGTCTATGAAATATTCTACGAGTATAGGAATGTCCTCTGTTCTGTCCCTTAGAGGAGGAACAGTGATGTTAATTACATTTATCCTGTAGTAAAGGTCTTCCCTGAATTCTCCTTTGGCTATCATTTCTTTTATGTTCTTATTTGTTGCCGCAATTATTCTTACATCAACTTTCTTTGGCTCTGTTGCTCCAACTGGTGTGAACGTTCCTTCCTGAAGCACTCTTAATATCTTGACTTGCATTGAAAGGGACATGTCTCCTATCTCGTCTAAGAAGAAGGTTCCTCCATTTGCTATTTCAAATAATCCTTTTTTATCTTTTACAGCACCAGTAAAAGAACCTTTTACGTGACCAAACAATTCAGATTCAAGAAGGTTCTCGTTAAAAGCGGAACAGTTTTGTACGACAAAGATGCGGTCCTTTCTTGGAGAATTATAATGGATGGCCTTAGCTATAAGCTCTTTACCTGTTCCGTTTTCTCCTTGTATTAAGACGGTGCTCGAACTATGTTTAATTTTGTCTAAAAGATTATAAAGGTCCTGCATTACAGAACTTTTGCCTATCATATTGTCATAACGATAACGAGTACCAAGTTCTTTGTTGAGTTGAGAGATTTTGTTTTCTCTCATTGTTATTTCTTCATGTAGTGTTTCTATCTCGCTGGCTATGAGTTCAACTAGTTCTTTAAAATGGTCCAGTTGTCCTTTTGCTATAGGCTGGCATTCTGCTAAAGCAGATTCTATGTCTTTTGAAGTGTATCCAAGATCACGCATTGTCTTATATAATTTTTCATTTCCTTTTTCTTTTCCGCTGTCTGCAAAAAAAGCTGTTGCTATAACAGCCCCAGAAAAATTATCATCTAAATATATAGGGACCATTAACATTGGGAGTCCTGCCTCTTCCCAATCCTTAAAAGTAGTTTTTGTTATTTTTCCGCCAGCGATGTTCTTCCTGCAGAACTCTTCTATTATGTCCAGGCCTCTTGGGCTTTTTATGATCATATTAAACAACTTGTTACTGAATACTTGAGGTTTTTCACGATCTATATTCCTTATTACTCCTTTATCGTCGCTGAATATTATTTCTGCGTTCCACCATGAGCTTGTGATGGATTTTAGTCTTTTAACCACCCTTAGATTGTCAAAATCTGACCAGTTAAGCATTTTAGCCCCCTCTTGTATAAGTTCCTTACAGTTATGCCACAATGACAGTATTGATTTTAAACAGTGTACAAAGTTTTGTCAAAAGAATGTATAAAGAATATACATTAAAGCTTTAGGAAGATCTCTGCGTACTCCATCTTATTCTGGGCATTTATTTCTTTAAAAACAGCATTATACCTGTTCTTTGCTATTATTCCTTCATCGAAAGGAGTAATGGAACATTGACTCTTGTGACAGCTGACCGCAGAAAGTTTTTGTTTGTAGTGTTTTGAAATATCCACAAAAACAGTATTGCCAACAACTGGAATTGGGTCCCATGTTTCATAGGCGTAAATGTCCATGTGTTCTTTTTGGGCTCTCAATACTTCTAGACTTAATACAGCACACACTCTGTGTGTTGTATGCCTGTCTTCTGGGTATGGGATATAAACTTCCATAAATTTTTGTTTACTGAGTATTTTTCCCAATTCACCAGTGTACAACTCTGGCTTTTCAAACAGCGTGGAGCTTTCAAATCCAAAAAAGACCTGTGTTACATCTTTTGGGTCTTTTACCAAAGGAATAATACTTTGTTCTGCCTCTTTTTTTCTTAACTCTATAAGTTCTTGTTTTGATATGTCCTTGTATTCAGCGGACCTTGAACTTCCGCCACCATTGGTTATGTATACGATCGTGAACTTATATCCCTCTTTTGCTTTTACGGCGATAGTACCACCCATACCTATTACATCGTCGTCGGGATGTGGAGCTATTATAAGTATATGTTTATTTACAGACATAAGCTTATTAAACCCAGATAAACACTATATGTCAATTATAAGACCCTCATCCTTGACAGACGTTGGCTTTGGTTTATTATGGGGTCACGATACTTAAGGAGTTTTTTAATGGATATAGACGTAATAAGACACTCACTTTCACATGTGTTGGCCTCAGCAGTATTGGAATTAAAGCCAGATACTAAGCTTGGCATAGGACCTGCAATAGATACAGGTTTGTATTATGATTTTAAATTTTCTACAGAACCAACAGAAGCTGACCTTAAAGAAATAGAAAAGAAAATGAAAAAGATCATAAGCAGAAAACTTGATTTTGAGCAGTATGATATGGATGCTGATGAAGCTATTGTTCATTACAAAAAAGGAAACAATGAATTCAAGGTAGAACTTATAGAGGAATTAAAGAAAGAAGGAGTTACAAAAGTAAGTTTTTACAAGACCGGTAACTTTGTGGATCTTTGTAGGGGGCCTCACGTTCAGAACACCAGTCAAATAAGTACTGACACTTTTAAAATAGACAAGATGGCAGGAGCATATTGGAGGGGTGATGAAAAGAACCCTATGCTCACAAGGATCTATGTCCTTGCTTTTAGCACAAAAGAGGAATTGGCAGATTTTATACACAAAAGAGAAGAAGCATTAAAACGTGATCATAGAAAATTAGGTGTAGAATTGGGATTGTTCTCTGTTGCAGAAGAGATAGGTCCTGGATTAATACTTTGGCATCCAAAGGGTGCAAGGATACGTCACATAATAGAGAGCTTTTGGAAAGAAGAGCACTACAAGAATGGTTATGAATTAGTTGGAACTCCACATATTGGTCGTTCTCAACTTTGGGAAACTTCTGGACACCTTGGTTTTTACGCCGAGAACATGTATGCACCAATGAACATTGATGATCAAAACTACTATGTTAAACCAATGAATTGTCCTTTCCACATTATGATATACAAAGCAAAAAAACATTCATACAGGGACCTTCCTCTTCGCTGGGCTGAGCTTGGCACTGTTTATAGATATGAAAAGTCTGGAGTGCTCCATGGTCTTTTAAGAGTGAGGGGTTTTACTCAGGATGATGCACATATCATTTGTACTCAAGAACAGATAACAGAAGAAATGATAGAAACACTCAGATTTTCCATGAAGATGTGGAAGACTTTAGGCTTTACCGAAATAAAAGCATACGTTGCAACAAAACCAAAAGAAAGTGTTGGAGATCAAAAAGATTGGGATAAGGCAATAAGTGCTATTCAGGCCGCTATAAAGAAAGAGGGCTTGGATTTTGAAATGGACGAGGGTGGCGGTGCTTTTTATGGACCAAAGATAGACCTTAAAGTTAAGGATGCCATAGGAAGAGAATGGCAAATGACTACTATACAGTTTGACTTTAACCTGTCTGAAAGATTTGACATGACTTATACAGATAGCGACGGTACAGAAAAAAGACCATTCATGGTTCACAGGGCTTTGCTTGGCTCAATAGAAAGGTTCTTTGGAGTGTTGGTAGAACATTATGCCGGTGCATTTCCTACTTGGCTTGCACCAACACAAGTTAGGCTTGTTTCCGTCGCGGACAGGCATATCCCTTACGTAGACGATCTGGAAAAAACTTTCCGAGACCTAGGTATAAGGGTTGAAAAAGATATACGTAGTGAATCCGTCGGTAAAAAGATACGTGATGGCAGAATGGATAGAATTCCATATCTTATAGTTGCAGGAGATGAAGAAGTTAATAATAGAACTGTAACAGTTAGGAACAGGGAAACACAACAGCAAACAGCTATGAGCATAGATGAATTTACTAACAAGCTTATTAATGAAGATAAGAATAAAAGTTTAGGTCTATCAATTTAGATCAATTTAACTTTTTGTTTTTGTCGTCTTTTTTTGCAGTTCCAGTAGTATTGATCTGTAGCTTTTCGTCTTCTACTGGATGAGAGATGTTGTCTTTGTATGCAGTTGAATAGACGTTTATACTACTTCCAGTTTGATCTGTATCGTTGTGTAAAGGTTTTGTGCTACTTATAACATCAGAAAGATTTATCTGTTTTTCTTCTATACTCTCTGGACTAGAAAAGAACCTTCCACCCACAACGACTAGTGTTACCATTGCTGAAACGGCTACTGCTACATATGGATGCATTATGGCTGTTTTAAATGTTTCAAATATATCTGCAAGGTATCTTAAGCTTACTTTCTGATACTCAGGTATTATTCTATGAGATGGCAGTGCTTCTATTTTTCTGTCTATGTTCTCTAGCATTTCCTCGAAATATTTCTGACTTGGTGTTGGTATGTACAACATCTTTAAGCTTGATATCATTTTTTCTACTGCAACAACCTCTCTTGCACATTCTTCGCATTCTGCAAGATGGGTTTGTATGTCTTCTGGTAGTGTTTTGTCGAATATCTTATCTGCAATATATAGTCTTGTCCTTTCACAAGGTGTTTGTATACCTTCTTCAAAAAGACGTTGTTCTATTTTTCCCGGTAAAGCTTCAAAATAAGGGTTATTTGGTGACGTTGCTTTTATATGTTCTTCATTATCAAGGATGGATTTTGTAAGAAGCAGGTCCTTTGAACAATTGGCACAATTTTCCAGATGTTTATTTATTAGTTCCATTTTTTCTTTATCGATATTACTCTCTATTAGATCTACAAGGTTCTCTTGTACCTCTTCGCAATCGATAGATGTAGGAGTTATTTTTTCCATTATCTTATCTTGGAGTGAACTAAAATAAGCATCATCAGCTTCTTTCGGCACCCTCTTTAGTGTTTTTAGTTGCTGTAGCAACTTCTTAAGTTTTAAGTTTTCTCTACCTGACATCATGACCCCCGGGTACTTAGACAGCGTCTAAGATTTTTGCGTGCTTCCTGAGGTTATTTATGGCGTGCCTAAAATTTGCTTTTGCAGTGTTGTACGGGCATTCCATAACTTCTGCGATCTCTTCAAAAGAAAGATCATCAAAGATCCTCAAGGTTAACGCAAGTTTTTGTTTATCTGGGAGCTTTTCTATTTCTTTGGCGAGTACGGTCTGCAATTGTTGTTCTTCTACGCTGTCAGATGTTCTAACTGGGATCTGAAAGACATTCTCTTCATAGTCTACGGTTTGTCTTACAGAAGCCGTTCTTAGAGCATTCTTTGCCGTGTTGATAGCGATGCTGTAGAGCCAGCTTTTAAAACTCGATCTTCCTTCAAAGCTCATGATGTGTCGGTAAGCCTTTACAAAAGCTTCTTGTACTACGTCGTCCGTTGAGAAATGATCTTTTAACATACTGAACACGATCGCGTAAACGCCTCTTTGGTGAGTCCTTACCAGAATGTTAAAAGCTGTTTTGTTACCGGCCTTTACCTGTTTGACAAGCTCAAGATCAATGAGTTTTGGGTCTCTTTGCACAGCAGACATCATAACTCTCCTCATGCCCCCGATAACTTAGACACCCCACCCGAGCGGTAAGGTTAGTGGCATTTTTATTTTTCTTGACTTTACACGTATTTATACAAGAATTTAAGCTAGTTGTCAAAGCTTATCTTATATATTTTTTCTTGATACACAGAGGAGATTGTCATGTATGACTTGATATTTGGACCAATAAACTCAAGAAGATTAGGGCGTTCCTTGGGGATTAACCTTACACCAAACAAAACCTGTAATTTAGACTGTGTATATTGTGAGTGTGGAAAGACTACTAAACTTAGTAATAAGAGAGAAGCTTTTTATACTACAGAACATATACTTGAAGAATTAAGAAAGAAGATAAAGTCTGTGGGTCATATAGATTATATTACTTTTTCAGGGACAGGAGAGCCTGCTCTTTTTAAGGATATAAAAAAGCTTGTTACGGGTATAAAAAAAGAACACTCAGATAAAAAATTAGCTGTAATAACCAATGCAACTTTATTTACTGACCAAGAAGTTTTTGATGCTTTTTTAGAAGCTGATCTTATATTACCATCTGTAGACAGTGTGCTTGAAATCGGTTTTTCAAAAATAAATCGTCCGCATGCTGACCTTAAATTAAAAGATATTTTGGCTTCGTTGTTAAAATTTAGAAATGAATATAAGGGAAAATTTTGGGTAGAAGTATTTATCTGTCCTGGAATAAACGATAGTGAAGAAGAATTAAATGCCATTGCTTTATATTTAAAAAAATTACGACCAGAAAGAGTACAGGTTAATACTTTAGATAGAAAACCAACAGAGGCTTGGGTAAAGGTGCCAGATCAAGCTTCTATAGATAGAGTAATGAAAGCATTTAAAGACTTTAGCGTAGATCTTGTGTTAAGAAAGTAATATTTAAGCGCCAGAACCATTACATACAAATGCTGTTTCTTGAACTTCTCCAGCATCAAGAACAGTGTTCTCGTTAAGGTCTAAACCGCTTTGTATCTTTACGCCACCGTAGGTACAAGATGCACCAGGTAGTTCAGGGCTTAAATTTATAAGACTATTAAATCCGTTAGCACCAGTTGCACCAGTTGCACCGGTAGATCCCGTAGAACCAGTGTCTCCTTTATCTCCTTTTGGTCCAGCAGGTCCAGCGGGTCCGGTTAATCCCCTCAGCCCTTGAGGTCCAGCAGGTCCAGTTGGTCCTTGAGGTCCAGCAGGTCCAGCATCTCCAGTAGCACCAACAGGTCCAGCAGGTCCTTGAGGTCCAGCAGGTCCTCTTTCTCCTTGTGGGCCAGGTATGCCACCCATGCTTATTATGTCAGCAAGCTGAGCGGCAAAAGAAGCTACAGTGTCTTCTACATCGCTCATTCTGTTCAACACATCACCAATATTTGCATATGCATCTAATGAACAAATGCTACTTACTAGAGCTTCATTTGCTGAATCTCCCATTATGTCTGAAATAGTTTTTCCGTCGTCAA
>JAKIZQ010000004.1 GCA_022707945.1 Bdellovibrionales bacterium | reverse complement strand
CCAGGTATCGATGGGCTGGAAGTATGTAAGCGCATAAGGAGTAATAAAAAATTTTCTACAACCAAGATATTAATGCTAACTGCAAAGGGAGAGGAACTTGATAAGGTTCTTGGTTTTGAGCTTGGTGCAGACGATTATGTGGTCAAACCTTTTAGTCCTAGAGAACTCGTTCTAAGGGTTAAAGCAATATTAAAGAGAGATGAATTTGAACAAGATTTGATACTATTTGGGGATATAAAGATAGATGTTAGGCATTTTTAGGTACAAAAAAAATAGACCTCACAGCAATGGAATTTAAACTCTTGTTAAACCTTTTGAGTAACAAAGGTCAGGTTCAAACAAGAGAACATCTTCTTGAAAAAGTTTGGGGTGCTTCTGGTGATATAAGTACAAGGACCATAGATACTCATATAAAAAGATTAAGACAGAAGTTAGGTAAATATGGTGATAATATAGAGACCATAAGAAGTGTAGGCTATAGGTTTAAAGATAAATGAAATTACATTACAAATTATTTTTAGCTTTTGGTTCTATTATGGCAGCTACCTTGTTGTTTGTTTTTATATATATAGATGTTAGTTTTAACAGATATCATCTTTCGCAATTAAAAAATAATATTAAAAAACAGTCTATATCCATAAGACATGTTTTGTCTAATTTTAGTACTGAAAAAGGGTCTTTAGAGGATTTTGCCCATCAGATTGGCGAAGACCTGTCTTTGAGGATAACAATATTAGACCATAATGGAACAGTTATAGGAGACACAGATCTTTCACACAAAGACATGTTGAGATTAGATAATCATATAGAAAGACCAGAGATACAAGACGCCATAAAGAATGGAGAAGGTTGGAGTAAAAGATTCAGTACCACCTTAAAGAAAGATATTCTGTATTATGCAACGCCAATAATAGTTAACAATAAGAAAGCTTTTCTTAGATTATCCATACCAATAGAAAAAATAAGTTTAATATCAGAAGATATAGAAGGCGCTTTATTTGTTTCACTGTCTTTAGTTTTTATAGCGACGCTTGTATTGGGTCTCTTAGTTTTTCATATAATATCACGACCGATAAGAGAATTAGCCTCGAAGGCCTTAGAGATGGCGTCAGGTGATCTTACACTAAAGTTTAGCGACAACAAAAATGATGAAGTAGGAGAGCTTGGCAAGGCTCTGAACTCCATGCGTGATAACATTAAATCTAAAATGGAAGAAGTCGTTACAAATAACTCAAGATTTGAGGCTGTTCTAATGAGCATGTTCGAAGGTGTTATGGCGATAGACCTTAACGGTAATATTATTTTAATGAATACAGCTTTAAAAGAAATGTTACATATAAAAGATACTAATATAATGGGAAGAAAACCAATAGAGCTTGTAAGGAACATAAACATACAGAATATAGCAGAGAAAGTAATAAAGAGGAGTGATGGTGTTCTTAGTTTAGAAGAGAATTTGTTGATGCCATATAACAAGACGCTCTTGATACATGCTTCACCAGTTGTTAAGGATAATGATGTTTTTGGTGCAGTACTTGTTTTTAGCGATATTACAGAATTAAGAAAATTAGAGACTATAAGAAGAGACTTTGTTGCTAATGTTTCTCATGAGCTAAGAACACCCATATCTAGTATTAAAGGTTATGCAGAGACCCTTTTAGACGGGGCTCTTAGTGATAAAGATAATGCACATAATTTTATAAATATAATAAATATGGAAGCATCAAGGCTTGCTTCTTTAATAAATGATATTTTAGACCTATCAAAAATAGAATCTGAGATGTTTAAACTTAATTTAGAGGAAAAAGACATCAAAGATCTTATATCTACATCAATAGACAGGGTTAAACAGGCAATAGACATTAAGGGGATAAAGATAGAGAACAATGTGGGGTCTCTTAAAGTTAAATATGACGAGGCTCTTCTTGGTCAGGCTGTAATAAATCTTATACACAACGCTATAAAATATAGTGATTCAAATTCTGTTATAAATGTTTACTCAGAAGCAAAGGGCGATCGTGTAGTCATTAGTGTGCAAGATTCAGGGATAGGCATACCAGAAAAAGATCTTCCAAGGATCTTTGAAAGATTTTACAGGGTCGATAAAGCCAGATCCAAGGATCTGGGCGGTACGGGCCTTGGCTTGTCCATAGTAAAGCATATAGTTCAGGCACACGGAGGCGATGTCTCTGTTGAAAGTGTAGAGGGTGTTGGCTCAACTTTTAGCTTTTATATACCTTTAAAAAAGTAGATTCCAATCAAGCTGTAATACGGTCGCAGGTAATTTTGGTCCTTTAAGCTGTTCTCCATAGTAAAAATCTAATCCTATCCAGTTACTAGAACCAAGAGCATAGTTGAATGCAAGTTCGTGTGCCCTCATGTTCGTTTTTCCTGAGTAACGATCTGAATCAGGTAGTATGTCTAAGATAGAGTCTTTCTCTAATACGGCATAATTATATTTTATTTGCCAGTCATAAAGTTTTTTTAGCTTTTCACTGCCGAACAAAGTTCCTATCATGTATCCATTTTTATTATTGCCATGGACTTTGTTATTTGCATTTGTCACATATTCAATAAAGATAGAGAGCAATGGCAATTCTGTGTTAAATGGATTTTTAAACATGAATTCTACCGCTCCTATTATATTATTGTAATTATATAGTAAGAGAGCTTCTTGGTCGTTGTTTATGGAATTACTTAAAGTACTACCATCTAATCTTTTGCCTTTAAGATCAGAAAAACCATAGTATGAAAAACCGACTTTATATGAAAACTTTTCTGTAGCTTTATGATTAAAGCCGGCTTGAGCAGTATACATTATTATATCTGGATCATTCCCTTTTTCTTCTAGAGAGAAAATATCAGTAGTGCCAAATAACTCAAAATTTGTGTCTAACTTGCTTTTAAACTTTAAGGCAACACCTTCAGGATTTATATCTGTATCCCATATTAAGTCCCCAGGTTCCCATATTGGATTCTTAAATTTCCCAAGCACCAATCCAAACCAGCTTACTGGTGTATATTCAGCATAACCTAGTTCTAGACTTATTGATTTTTTAGAAAAACCGTCTCCGAGAGTTTGATTAGTGGACCTGGCGATGTCTTTATCTGTTAAATTGTCTATATTGTTGTTATTAAAACCAGTGGCAAGTCCTACACCAACTTTTATGTCATCAGTTATTTTGGGTTCTATCCTACCTCGTAAACGTATTCTTGCTCGGTCTCTGTTGCTGCCATATCCAACAGGATTATCGTCTTGGAACCTAAACCTAAAGTCTCCGGATGGTTTTAGATTATCTATCCATGTTGATTGTTGGTTTTTTATTTCTACTGCTTCTTCTTGTGAGATGATTCCTTTATCTAATAATTTATGTAATAACAGGTCGTCCTTATTATCCAAATTTGTTGAGGCATTTGAGTTAAATAGTAAAGATGTAAACAAGATTAGATAGAACATGGTTTAATCCTCCGTGGATATCAATTTTGGTAAAGTTATATTTCTTAACTGTTAAGTTTTAATGAAGGTATTGTTAAATTTTAGTGAAAAGTATTTGTTCTTGTTGGGTGATGTTATTATGATTTTTCACACAGATTTCACATAAGCGTAACAGTCTCTTCAGACATAAATAATAAGATAGGTCTCGGAGGGAATATTTATGAAAAAGACTAATCTGTTTTTTATTATGATCTTGTTTGCGTCTAGTGCTTTTGCTCAAACAAAAGGTGTTCTACAAATAAAGGGTTCAGACACCATGGTCAACACAGTTCAAGAATTGGCCGAGCAATACATGTTAAAGAATAAAGGGAAAAAAATATCTGTGACGGGTGGTGGTTCTGGTACAGGTATTGCGGCATTAATAAATGGCACTTGTGATATAGCTAATTCATCAAGAGATATAAAAGATAAAGAAAAAACAGCAGCAAAAGGGACTGTTAACGAGATAACTCTAGCTATAGATGGTTTAAGCATAATAGTTAATAAGAATAACAGCGTTAAGGAATTAAGCCTGGCTCAACTTGCACAGATCTTTAAAGGTGAAATAAAGAATTGGAAAGAACTTGGTGGTAAAGATGAAAAGATAAGTTTGTATGGAAGACAGGCTAATTCTGGTACTTATGATTTTTTTATTGAACATATTTTGAATAAGACAGATTTTTCTGGCAACGTTAAACAAATGAACGGTAACGCTCAGATAGTAGAGGCTGTTAAGAATTCTAAATCTGCAATAGGATATGTTGGGTCTGGTTATGTTAAAAATTCCAGTGATGTGAAAGTTCTTAATATTTCTAAAGCAAAGGGTGAAAAATCCTATGCGCCAACTAAATTAAATATAAGTACTAACAAATACCCAATATCAAGACCTCTGTATCAATATGTAAAAGGCAACATAAGTAAAGAGGTTAAGGATTTTATTTCATATGAATTAGGCGTAGATGGATCAAAACTTATGGAAGAGCATGGTTTCTTCCCAATAAGCAAAGCTCAAAGAGCGATGAACAACAAGGTTTTAGGTATTAAGTGAAGAACAGACTACCTCTTTCAAAGAAGATAAAGGAAGCCCTCATTCATGGGGGCTTCCTCGTTAATGCTGTTTTAGTTATCTTGGTCCTTTTAGGTATATTTGTCCTTTTAATCTGGACTTCTCTTCCGGCTTTTGAACAAATACCCTTAAAAGAATTCTTGTTCAGTTCTAATTGGAACCCGACCTCATATGTTAGAGAATCATATGGGATGTTATCAATGTTAGTTAGCTCTCTACTGGTAACCTTAGGTGCAATGATCTTTGCTGTGCCAATAAGCATTGGCGCCGCGGCTTTTATATCAGATCTCGCAAGCAATAGGGTTAGAGAAATAGCAAAACCAGTTGTAGAGATATTGGCAAGTATCCCATCTGTAGTTATTGGTTTTATAGGCATAACTCTAATAGGACCAAGTATAGCTAAAGTATTTGATCTTCCCGACGGTCTTAATGCAGTAAATGGTTCCATATTACTTGGAATAATGGCTATGCCGACGATAATAAGCCTTACAGAGGATGCCTTAAAAAGTGTTCCTAAATCATATACAGAAGCGTCGTTGGCTTTGGGTGCAACAAAATGGCAAACAATAATAAGAGTAAGAATACCTGCGGCTTCTTCTGGTATTATTGCGGCCACAATGCTTGGCATGGGTAGAGCAATAGGTGAAACAATGACTGTGCTAATGGCTACAGGCTGTGCAGGAGCTATGCCCAACAGTTTATTCGATTCAGTTAAGACGATGACTTCTGTAATTGCCATAGAGCTTGGCGAAGTGGCATATGGCACTGCTCATTATTATGCTTTGTTCGTAGTCGGGTTAGCACTATTCCTTATAACATTTGCAGTTAACCTTGCCGCAGAAATAATTTTTAACAAGAAACAAAAAAGATGAAGATAGATATCAATAGAATAAAAGAGAAGATTGGTTTTATGATCCTAACAGCTTGTTTACTGTTGGTTGTACTTATCATAATAGTCATATTTACCAATATATTAATCAATGGTTACAGCGTTATAAATATAGATTTTTTGATTAAATCACCAACACAAGGCATGACAGAAGGTGGCATTATGCCTGCTATCATAGGTACCTTTCTTGTAACGATAATAACAGCAATTTTTTCTATCCCTCTTGGCATGGGCTGTGCAATATATCTTAACGAATATGCAAAACAAAATTGGTTCACAAGATTGATACGTATATCAATAAGGAACTTGGCAGGAGTGCCGTCAATAGTTTATGGATTATTCGGCGTTGTTCTGTTTGTGCAACTAATGAACATTGGTACAAGTGTTCTTGCTTCTGGTTTAACTTTAAGTTTAATGACATTGCCAATGACTATTACTGCTTCTGAGGAAGCTCTAAAAAATATACCGATGTCTTTTAGAGAAGGTGCATTAGCTCTTGGTGCAACAAAATGGCAAGCAATAAGCACTAACGTAATACCATATGCAATACCAGGGATGCTAACAGGTACGATACTCGGATTATCAAGAGCGGCTGGCGAAACAGCTCCACTTTTATTCACCGGCGTTGCTTTTTATCTTCCATATCTCCCAAAAGGTGTTTTTGATCAATTTATGGCGCTACCATATCACCTCTATATAATGGCAACACAACATCATTCTATAATGGAAGTAAGACCTATAGCGTATGGGACAGCCATGGTACTTGTTGCGCTAGTATTCATGATGAACCTTGGTGCAATAATATTAAGATATCGTTTAAGAAAGAACAGGAAGGAGTAATATGATAAAAGATCCAGTAATAGAAGTAATTGATTTTAATTTTTATTATGGCGACAAAAGGGCTTTAACTGATGTAAATGTTAAAATAGAAAAAAATTCTGTGACAGGGATTATCGGTCCTTCTGGTTGTGGTAAATCTACTTTTCTTAGAAGTATAAATCTTATGAATAACCTTATACTTGGTGCAAGGTATGAGGGAAAGATAATGCTTGATGGAGAGAATATAATACATAAAGACGTAGATGTTGTTGAACTAAGAAGAAAGGTTGGAATGGTGTTTCAAAAATCTAATCCTTTCCCAAAAAGTATTTTTGAGAATGTAGCGTATGGATTAAGAATAAACGGTATCAAGAATAAAGATCTAATATCTAGAAGAATTGAAGAAAGTTTAAAAGGTGCGGCGTTATGGGAAGAAGTTAAGGACAGGCTTAATGCAAGTGCTTTTGACCTTTCTGGAGGACAGCAACAAAGACTTTGTATTGCAAGAGCTTTAGCTGTAGAGCCTGATATTCTTTTAATGGACGAACCAGCCTCTGCTTTGGATCCAACTGCTACTATAAAAATAGAGGAACTTATACAAGAACTAAAAAAGAAATATACAATAATAATAGTTACACACAACATGCAACAAGCGGCAAGGGTATCTGACTATACAGCGTTTTTTATGATGGGGAAACTTATAGAGTATAATAGAACTAATCTAATGTTCACAAATCCTGAGTTTAAAATAACAGAGGATTATATTACAGGAAGGTTTGGTTAATACGGAGGTTATGATGGTCGACAGAAAATTTGACAAAGAATTGAACGAGCTGAATAATAAAATATTAAAAATGGCAGCTCTTACACAAGAATCTATTTACTTAGCGATAGAAGCTGTAAAACACAGAGACAGATCTCTTGCTGAGAAAATAATAGAAAAAGACCAAGAGATAGATGCTTTTGAGCTTGATATAGATGATTTTTCTGTTGAGCTATTGGCAAGAAGACAGCCTCTTGCAGGGGATCTTCGGTTTATAACAACAGGCATGAAAATAAATGGTGAGCTTGAACGTATTGCAGATCTTGCTGTTAATATAGCTCACAGAGCCATTGATCTTTCAGATAAACCATTGTTAAAACCACTTATAGATATACCGATATTTAGTGACCTATCAATCAACATGGTCAAAACAACTATTGATGCTTTTGTTAATAGAGATGCTGTTTTGGCAAAGAAAGTAATAGAGATGGATAAAGAGGCAAATCTTCTTAGAAATAAGATACAAAAAGAATTAGTAGAGGATTACATAGCTAAAGATCTAAGTACACTTTCAAGAGCCTTGTCGTTGTTTTTGGTTGCACAGCATCTTGAAAGGATCTGTGATCATGCAAAGTATATATCAGAAGGCGTTATATATCTTGTTAGTGCAAGGGTCGTTAAACACAGTTATTGACGTTGGCTGGGAGACTAGGATTACTTTCGCTCGTCGTGCATGTTTTTTTAGGAGCGACTCGCTCCAGTGATCCTTGAGGTAAGTTTGCCTCGTCTAGAAACTCGGCAAACATATTTAGATGGTCTCCCATCCAGCTTGATTAATTGAATGTGTAATTGACGTTGGCTGGGAGACTAGGATTCGAACCTAGATTGGCGGAGTCAGAGTCCGCAGTCCTACCATTAGACGATCTCCCAAGAGAATTCCTTTTTAATTTTTTAAGATGAGGATGTCAAGGATTAAAAAGAATAAAAAAACAGGGTTCTCCTCGACGAAGAACCCTGTTTTTAAAAAACAAAATTTTAATTAGTTCTGAGCAGGAGCTTCAGCAGGAGCAGCTGGCTGTTCAACAGGAGCAGCTTCAGCAGGAGCAGCTTCTTCAGCTGTCTTCTTTGTGCAAGCAACTACAGAAAGAGCTAATACAGAAACGATAACTAAACTTAATACTTTTTTCATGAATCCACCTTCCTTTTTTAAGATATACTCTTATTTTTTTATCTAAGTAGAATATTTAGCACTTTATATATAAGGGTCAACAGCTTTTTGTAATTTTAGTTGATAGGTTGACAGTATTGGCCTGTTGAAATAGGCTTTTAATGGAAAGGAGGGGGCTGTGAGTTCAAAAAGTGGCAAGTCTTACCTTAATAAGAATGTCGTCCTCACTGGTCTAACTTCTTTTTTCACAGATGTATCATCTGAAATGCTATATCCAATGCTACAGGTCTTTGTAAGTGTAATTACCGTTAACGTTGGGCCAGTATTGGGTTTGATGGAAGGTATAGGCGAATCCCTTTCAAGTGTTTTAAAGGTCCTTTCAGGCTATTATTCAGATAAACTAGGTAAAAGAAAGTGGCTAGCTGTGTTTGGCTATTTTGGATCTGCTCTTTCAAAACTCTTTCTTTTCATACCAAGTGTTTTTTCAGTTCTTTCTTTTAGGTTTATAGATCGTACTGGCAAGGGTATAAGGACCGCCCCAAGGGATGCTCTTATTTCTGAATCGACACCCAAAACCCTTTTGGGTAGGGCTTTTGGCTTTCAAAGAGGCATGGATTTTGCGGGGGCTTTTTTTGGGACGGCGCTGTTATATGTACTTGTTAAATACGCTTATCCGGAAATTGGAGATGTTATATACAAAGGTGTGTCAGCTCCAGTTTCTGTCTTTTACCCGATATTTGTAATTGCTGTATGCAGTGCGTTAGTAGGTGCATCCTTTTTGTTCTTTGTATCAGATAAGGGAATTAAGACTAAAGATCTTGGCAAGGGGACAAATAAGGTCGTACCGAACCTTGATATAAGAAAGTACGACAAAAGTCTTAGAGTATTCTTTTTAGCTCAATTTATTTTTACATTAGGTAATTCCTCTAACCAATTTTTGTTATTGAGGAGCACTAATCTATATAAAGATATCTCTAGTGTCCTTTTGATGTATATGCTTTTTAATATAACTACGTCTTTATTCTCTTCTTTTTTTGGAGGACTTTCAGACAAAATAGGTAGAAAAAAACTTTTGGTATGGGGGTATATCCTATATTCAGTTGTTTATATTGCCTTTGGTTTTATGAGCCATCAATACTCTTGGCTTTTATGGTTCTTTTGGCCTCTTTATGGTGTTTATTATGCAATGACAGAGGGCGTAGAAAAAGCTTTTGTCTCTGAGCTAGCTCCACAAAATTCAAAGGGTACGGCCTTGGGTTTTTATAATATGATCGTTGGTGTAGCACTTTTGCCCGCGAGTCTTATTGCTGGTTTTATATATCCTTTCAGTAATAAAGCCCCTTTTATATTTGGAGGGATCATGTCTATACTGGCTGTGGTTATAATAATCTTTAAGATACATGAAAAGAATTAATTAATTAGATCTATTATTTTTTTGAAATATTTTGGCATCTCATGCCTAGGATACCATGCTAATGCAAAGTCTAGTTTAGAGAAAGAACCAGTCATTAATTGTGTTAGTTTCTTATCCTTAATGTAAGGTTCAAGAAATCTTTTTGATAACACAGAATAACCATGACCTCTTATTATTAAAGATATCAAAGCATCTGTGTTGTTGACGTAATGACCTTCTTTTTTTGTCAAATGAACAAGTCCATATTTTTTTAAAAAACTAAGGGTTATCTTATCACCATAGTTAAAATCTATTAGTCGCTCATTTTTAAGTATGTCCTCTACGTTTCTGTTTTTCCATTCATATGGTCCGACCATGATATATATTTCTGGCTCAAGCTTTTTTGCATCCATTTCGTTTGGGACTTCTAAAGGAGACATTACTGCAAACTGACATTCACCAGATTTCAGGTATCTTACTGGAGATTCATCGTCTGTAATATGATATGTGAATGTTAAATCCTTAAATTGTTCTAATACTTTTACTGTGTTGGGGATTATTCTTGCTCTCATTATACTTGAAGATCCCGCTATTTGTATCCTTACTATTTTTTTTGAGCTCTGGCCTTGTATTAGTGATAGCGTTTCACCCTCTATGTCCATGACCTTTTGACAATAGACAAAAAGCGTTTCTCCTTCTTGTGTTAGGTGCATGCCTTTTCTTGATCTTGTGAATAAAGTGTTCCCTATTTTTCTCTCAAGGGAACGAATTCTTTGTGTTATGCCGGTCTGCGTCAAACCAACTTCTTTTGCTGCACCATGTACCGTTCCCTTGTGTACAATAGCGACGAAAGCTTCTAGCTCTGGTGAAAGTAAACTCATTTAAAATCATCAATACATTAAAATAATGAATTATACAATAAGTATTTTAAGTGGAAAAGTTTGCTTCATAAACTTTTGGAGGTTAAATCAGAAATGAAAAGATTAGTCGTTGTTGTCGCTTTTTTAAGTTCAAATTTTTTGTGGGCCGATTGGTTCTGTAACAGTCTTGAAATGGGTGCAGAAGGCATAAGGATTAAACAGGTATATGTAGAAGTTATAAAGAACTATTGTGATAAAACTGTTATAGATCTTAGTGGCAGGTGTCATTTAATAGAATTTGAGAATGATGGTTCGGCTTGGATAAAAGCCAATCATGAAGATGGTGTTAGAATTATGTGTGTTGAATCTAATAACACCAATAATACCAGCGGACAAAATGGTGATGATACTAATAATGAACCTTCTTGGGTTTCTAGAGTATTGATTGAATTTGGTAATAATGTCCCACATCTTAGGAGGTAAAAGATGTTTTTGTTAATTTTCTTATCTTCGATGCTATTTGCTAGCCCTGACTATTATGTAATCACTGCCGGTGATTTGTTTGAAACTTATGATACTTGTTATGTAGAGTTGAAATATAACGAATCAACGCCATCAATAGTAAAAGCGTTTTGTTCTGATGATTTTATTCTCTCACAAAAGTATGATGATAAGGAGAAAGAGATCTCTTTATCCTGGAGCTTTTATAGAACGATTAGTAAAACCGTAGACAGAAGCACAAGATATGGCGAGATATTCACAGCCACAGAAACTTATGACCTTTCTGATAGTGATACCTGTTACGTTAGAGTTGGTGATAATTATTCTTGGTTGCAGGATCAAAGTATTTTTGGCTGTGGCATGAGTAAAGTAATAAGATAGTTCTCTGCTTTATTTACATGTGTGCCCGTGGTGAGAGCAAACATTATTTTGATCCATTTCTTTTAGTTTGTTCTCGTTATAGGCCTTGATAGTGTTGCTGATGTTAGAGTATTCAGTTATATAAACTGTTATTCCTGCGTTTTTGAGTTTGTTTAACGCACCGGCACCTATTCCGCCAACAACGATGCCGTCAAATTTGTAATTACCAAGTACAGATAATGGATGACACATTCCATGCGCATGGTGCTGATCATCATTCTTTACTTCTGTGATAGAGAGAGTGTTGGTATCTACTATCATGAATAATGGTGCAGAACCAAAGTGTTCGCAAATAGTGCTGTTAATCCCATCGTTCTCGTTTACTGGCATACAGATTTTCATAATTAAGTCCTCCTGATTTTTAACGCCTTACCTTTTATGATAGCTTCTGCTGTTTTTTTGTGTGCAGAAAATATTATCCTTCCAAAAGTTTGCCTGGAAACACCCATTTTTTTTGCCGCATCTTCTTGGTATAGAGAGTCAAGATCTGCTAACCTTATTGCTTCTAGCTCATCTGCTTCAAGAGAAATCTCCTCTAGTTCATCTATTGGAATGCTCCTTGGTTTGAAGTAATCAGCTTTTATTCTACAACAGGTCTTTCTACATTTCTTTGGACGCATGTATTTATTATGAGCATATGCCCATAACAAAGTCAAATAAATATTAACTTTTTTGTAAAGAGTGACATTTATTAAACAGATGAGATATAATAGTCTATATTTAATAATGGAGGGGTAGATGAATCTAAAAAAAGTTGGCTATATGCTTTTTATACTTATGCCATTTTCTCTTTGTGCTTTTGAGTTTGAAATATCAGAAATGGCAGAGGTAGCCAAATCTCCTGAGATAACGATTAAGGATCAAAACAATGATATTTGTGCTAAAGTTGTTGTGTCTACAGAAATTAATGATGTTAATTTTGGATCTGGTAGTTTGGGTATAGTGGGAATTGAAAATAATAAACCTAACAACACCTATATTCTTTATCTCCCTTGGGGTTCTAAGTCTCTTTGGTTTAAACACAAAGAATACGTTCCGTATTACTACACTTTTAAAGGAGTAGAGAAAGGCAAAACGTATAAGGTATCTTTAGGCACAAAAAAGGACAGTAAGGACCCTAATAAATTTAAGATTTCTAAAAATAAAATTGTTTTTAATTCATTAGAAATGGACCCTTCTGATATGACGGTCCGATACATGAAAAACGAAGACTGCAAAGCTGCAATAAGATTAATTTCTGATCTTCCTGTTAAAACACTTAAAACTCTGTTTAACCAAGACATTACACATGTTTCTTGTGAAACACCTCCGTGTTCTGAGCCAGTTGAAAATATAGATAAAATGATTTGTATAAAAAAACTTGTTAGTTTTAATGAGCTTCTAAATAATATACGTTCCTTAGATAAAAGCGCTATAGGTGATATAACTATTGAAAAAAATCTAGTTTATAATTTATTAATTAGCTGGCGTTGATTTTTTCCAAGGCTTGAACTTTACCGAATGGATGCGTCTTGAGCTGTATGTATGGGTTATTTCTCTAGCAAATTCCGAAGCAACCAAGGTATAATTCAGTAAAATTTTAATAGACCTAACTAAAAAGAGGTGTTTGTGAAATCTTTTTATTTTTTGTTCTTGTTTTTAATTTCTTTAAACTTATTCTCTTTTGAATTTGAAGTTTCTGAATTTGTTAAACTTGACAAAGAACCAGAAGTAACTGTTAAGGATGTTAATGATAGGGCTTGTGCAAAGCTTACTATATATAGTGATATCGAGAAAGTTTCCTTTAGTTCTTATGGCGTGAAAGATCCAGTTGAATACGATAATAAAAAGAAAAGTTATACTTTTTATTATGCTACAAATTACAACTCTATTGTTTTTAAACACAAGGACTTCTATAAGTATAAATATGTGTTTAAGGACCGTTTGTTAGGTGGTGCTACTTATAAACTTGTTTTAGGCAAAAAGATTGACAGTAAGAATCCTGAGACCTTTGATGTAGATAAAACTCCTGTTACATTTAGTAAATTGGAATCTGTTATTAGTTCTGTACTTGTATCAAAACAAAGCTTTGAACCTCAATGTAAAAGTCTTATATATATAGTTTCAGATCTTCCAGTTAGTAAATTAAAAAGTTTATTTAATTTAGAAACAATATATTTTACATGCAATACCGAATACAAAACAGAAGAGTGTAATGATGAGATAATGGGACTAGATAAGGTTGTTTGTGTTAAAGATAAGTATGAGTTTTCTCTATTACTTAATAAAGCGTTGTTAAAACAAAACAAGCTTGCGCTAACATTTGATCAAAAGCTATTGGTAGAACCTGGTTCAACATATAATCTTTTTATCACGTGGTAATAGGGTGGTGTTATAGAAAATAGATTATAAAAACATCTGATCATATAAGAGTTATAACCAAAGTTTTGTTCGTACCGTAAAAGCTTTTTATTAATTAATACTTGGCGTCCCCTAGTAGATGAGTTTCGAACTGCCTGTATAGAGTATGTTGCCTGAAACACCTTGATACTATTGGATTCCCACTAAACAGCCATAGAAAAACAAGGATGCCCAAGTGGATTAAATCGAACTAATGTTGATAGGTTTAACTTTTGCGTTGACAAGAGTGCTACACCTGTGTTACACTTATGAATAGAAGGAGATAAACAAATGCCAACAGCAAAGCAAAGAATAAATATAACGCTAGAGGATGAGCTTTTTCTGGTTTTAAAGAAAATAGCAGATAAAGCCAAACAATCTCTGTCTAGTGTTAGTCTTGACTTAATAAAGAGGTCTTTAGAAAGGGAAGAAGACATTTATTTTTCTGAGATTGCCGACAATCGTTTAAGTCAGAAACGAAAAAGAGTAGCTCACTCTAAAGCGTGGAAATAGATGTATAAGATAGAATATCTTGAAAGTGTTGTTGAGGATGACATCCCGAGCCTTTCAAAGCCGGATAAGCTCAAAATAAAAAGAGCAATAGAGGAAAAACTTGTTAATGACCCTGTAAGATTCGGTAAACCTCTACAATATAGTCTTAAAGGTTGCAGAAGACTTAGAGTTGGAGACTATAGAATAATCTATGTTATTGAAAAAGAAGTTGTCCTAATTGTGAAAATAGGCCACAGAAAAGAAGTCTATAAATGAGTCAGTTCGATTCTATGTGGCGTCCCCTAGTAGAAGAGTTTCGAACCGCAGTTATGGAGTATATAGCCTGAAGAGCCTTAAAAACATTGAGTTTACACAGAACACCCCAAGAAAAACAGGGACGCCCAAGTAGAAATTCTCGAACCACGGCGGATTATTACTTATCCAGTGTGACTTTTCCAATAATGGAGTTTCTACCTACAAGACCAAACACACGACTATCAATACTATTGTCTCTATTTTCCCCCATGACGAAATAAGAGTTTTCGGTGATTTTAATTTCAATACTAAAATTTCCCAACATTGAGTCTCTATCTTTGGCCTGAAGAACAAGGTGTTTAGTCCCTTCAAGATTTTCATTATAAAGGGCATATTTGTTAGAATTATATTCTTCTTTGTTATCTATATCATCCATGGTTGGAGAAAAAGGTATTTGTTCCTTTTCTACTAGACGTTCATTTATGTAAAGACGGTCGCCAGCAATTCTAATTTTATCACCAGGAACACCAATAACTCTCTTAACATAAAATTTAGAGCTACCATCAGGCGGAATGAAAACTATAAGGTCGCCCCTAACAGGATCGTTTCTTTTTATTAGTTTACCGATGATTGGAAACCTAAAATCATAAGCTAATTTACTTACGGTCACATGTCTTCCAATTTTTAAGGTTGGGATATCACCATGAGAAGAAATCTTGTAACTGCTGTTTACAGAATATCTAAATGTATAAATACCGAACAAAAAGATTATGACCAATATTAGTAGAGCTATTATTTTATTTCTAGTTGCTTTTATTTTTTTCATTTATTTGCCTCCATCAGGATATTATGATCATTTAAACATAGATATATGCATTTGTCGCACGGTTTGGAAGTTCTGCTTGGGGTGTTTTATATCGATTTGAAATTGTTAAATAAAAAAAGATGGCGTCCCCTAGTAGATGAGTTTCGAACCGCTTGCATTGAGTGTGTAGCCTGAAGAACCTTGTAAATACTGGGCTTTCACAAAAGAGCTTAAGAAAACAAGGGCGTCCAAGTAGAAAAACTCGAACTGACATAGTCTCACTATACTAAAATTAAAAGGAGCAGTACAATGACGTTTAGAACTTAAAGGGAGGACGTTATGAATAAAATCCTTGGAATTTTTATTGTGACATGTGGTCTTTTATTAAACTCATCAGCTTTTGCTTCTAAAAAAGGGAATGATGTTGAAAATGAAATTTGTAATGCTGAATTTAAATTGCAATACCCAAAAGGAATAAACTATGTCCTTTTTACAGTAGTACGACAAGATCCGATGGAACATTTTAAAAAGAAGATAACTGCTGACAGGGAAAAACTAATAAAAATTAAACCTGATCAAAAAATTGAAGGTACAAACATATCAGAGAAAAAGAATATGGTAGTTAATTATTGGAACCATGTTTTAGATACAGTTACAGGCTCTCATATTTGGGATCTCCAGAACAATATTAATAAAGATACGCCTTTCAAACATGGACACCAAACTAATTGTTTACCAAAAGCTTGGCTAGTTACTAGAATGATAGGGGCTGATGATGGAGCAATTGGTTGGAGCATTCCTTTGAATTTTAAAAAAGGTAAGACATTAGAGGTAAAACTTACACCCGATAATGCTATTAAATTTAAAAAACTTGAAAAAGTATATGACTCGATAGTTAAGTAAAAGGACATTAGTTTACATTTTTATTGTAGCGAGTTCGAGAGTCCTGTTTGGGGTGTTTTGCATCACTTTGGATTTATTGAATTGAAAGCTTGGCGTCCCCAACGGGAATCGAACCCGTGTTTTAGCCTTGAGAGGGCCATGTCCTAGGCCGCTAGACGATGGGGACTGCCTTTAATGTTTAGCCCCCACTCTATACCCATTTTGCCAAGTATTTTCAAGTATTTTCTTGCCTGCCCTTGACTCTAGAGCGCGGCATTACCATATTTCATTTATGAGACAAAGGAGGTTTAGAGCTTTGACAGAGAACAACAAAAAACATCATGAAGAAAAAAAGCATACTCAAGATAAGGATGACAAAATGGTAACAATAGAAAAGAAAGAGTATGAAGATCTTTTGAAGGCAAAAGAAACACAACAAAAACTCTTATATGCTTATGCTGACCTTGAGAATATCAATAAAAGGATCTCTAGGGATGCAGATCAACAATTGTGTTATGCCAATGAAAAGATAATAAAAGAGATATTGCCAGTAATAGATAATCTTTGCAGGGCAAAAGAACATTCATCTGAATGTGAAAATAATAAAGAGCAGTTCGAAAAATTTTTGAACGGCATAGAACTGATATTAAAACAATTTAACGATGTTCTTTCAAAATTCGGCGTTAAAGAACTGAACTCTGTGGGAGAGAAATTCAACCCGGAGTTCCATGAAGCAATGGATCAAATAGAAACAGAAGAACATGAAAACGGCACGGTAGTTAACGAATACCAAAAAGGGTATTTGTTAAAAGATAGAGTTATAAGACCAAGTAAAGTTAGTGTGGCAAAAAAGAAATAAGGAGGAATTTATATGAGTAAAATTATTGGAATAGACTTGGGGACCACAAACTCTTGCGTTTCTGTAATGGAAGGCAAAGAGGTTAAGGTCATACAAAACGCAGAAGGGTTGAGAACAACACCTTCTATCGTGGCATTTAATGATTCTGGAGAAAGACTTGTTGGTCAACTTGCAAAAAGACAGGCAATAACAAATCCAGATAAAACACTTTTTGCTATAAAAAGACTTATAGGCAGAAAATATGATTCAGATGAAGTTCAAAAGTTCATAAAAATGTCACCATTCAAAGTTGTTAAAGCTTCTAACGGTGACGCATGGGTTAGCATTAATGGTAAAGAAATGAGCCCTGCAGAGATTTCTGCAATGGTATTGCAAAAAATGAAACAAACTGCAGAAGATTATCTTGGCGAGAAAGTAACAGAAGCTGTTATAACTGTTCCTGCATATTTTAACGATAGTCAGCGTCAGGCAACTAAAGATGCAGGAAGAATAGCTGGCCTTGATGTTAAAAGAATAATAAATGAACCTACAGCCGCGGCACTTGCATTCGGTTTAGATAAAACCAAAAATAAAGATTCTATAGTTGCAGTATTCGACCTTGGTGGTGGAACTTTTGATATTTCCATACTTGAACTTGGAGAAGGTGTTTTTGAAGTTAAATCAACTAATGGCGACACATTCCTTGGTGGAGAGGATTTTGACCACAGGGTAATGGACTGGATAGTTTCTGAATTCAAAAAAACAGACGGCATAGATCTATCAAAAGATAAAATGGCTTTACAACGTCTAAAAGAAGCCGCAGAAAAAGCAAAAATAGAACTTTCATCTGTAATGGAAACAGATATTAATCTGCCTTTCATAACAGCGGATCAAACAGGACCAAAGCATTTGAACATGAAATTAACAAGGGTTCAGTTTGAAAGATTGGTTGACGATCTTATAGAAAGAGTTGTTGCTCCTTGTAAAACAGCTATAAAAGATGCTGGAGTAAATCTTGCTGATATCAGTGAGGTTATCCTTGTTGGTGGTATGACAAGGGTTCCAAAAGTACAACAAAAAGTAAAAGACATTTTTGGTAAAGAACCTTCTAAAGGTGTTAACCCAGATGAAGTTGTTGCAGTTGGAGCTGGTATACAGGGTGGAGTATTAAAAGGGGATGTTAAAGATATTTTATTGTTGGACGTAACACCACTTTCACTTGGTATAGAAACTTTGGGTGGCGTGTTCACAAAACTTATAGAAAAGAACACCACTATACCTTCTAAAAAGAGCCAAGTTTTTACTACAGCCGCAGACAATCAACCAGCTGTTAGTATACACGTTCTACAAGGTGAAAGAGACATGGCCTCTGACAATAAAACACTTGGCAGGTTCGAACTAGTTGGTCTTGTTCCTGCTCCAAGAGGAGTGCCTCAAATAGAGGTTTCTTTTGATATAGACGCTAACGGTATTATACATGTTAGTGCAAAAGATCTTGGTACAGGTAAACAACAAGCAATACAAATAACTGCTTCAAGCGGTCTTAGTGAAGAAGAGATAAAGAAGATAGTAAAAGAAGCAGAACTTCATGCACAAGAAGATAAACAGAAAAAAGAAAGAGCAGAAGCAAGGAACCATCTTGATAACTTAATCTACAACACAGAGAAAACCTTAAAAGAATATGGTGATAAACTTGACGGAACTTTGAAAACAGAAATGAATTCTGCTCTAGAAGAGGCAAAGAAAGCTGTTGCAAAAGACGATCTTAATGAGATAAAGAGTCAGACAGAAAAGTTGAACACTGTAGCTGGAAAAGCTGCTTCTGAGATATACAAACACACTTCTCAACAGGGGCAAGCAGGACAAGCACAGGGACAACAACCTAACGCAGAAGGACAGACCGCAGAAGGTGAAACAAAGAAAGAAGATGTTGTTGATGCAGATTATAAGGAAGTTTAATACTGTTAAATCATAAGAGGTAACATTGTCTGCCAAAAAAGATTATTATGAAGTGCTCGGCGTTAGCAAAACTGCTAGCGCCGACGATATTAAAAAAGCTTACAGAAAGCTTGCCCTAAAATATCATCCAGACAGAAATCCCGGCAATAAAGAGGCAGAGTCTTCTTTTAAACAAGCAACAGAAGCTTATGAAGTTCTGAGCGACCCAATAAAAAAATCCAAATATGACCAATTTGGTCATGCAGGCGTTGATGGTTCTGCTGGAGGTTTTAGTGGCGGCGGAACAACTTTTACCGGTGGTTTTGGTGATTTTGGTGACGTTTTTAGTGATATTTTTGGAGATATATTTGGTGGTAACGCTGGTGGTGGTTTTGGAAGATCTACTTCAAGAAGGAGTTCTGCAAGAAGAGGAGTGGACGTAGAAGCAAGACTTGAAATAGATTTTGGCGAAGCTGCATTCGGTTCAGAAAAAGAAATATTAATAAATGGATCAAAAGCATGTACCGCTTGTTCTGGTAGTGGGGTAGAGGGTAAGAGTAAATTAGAGACTTGTCACACCTGTAAAGGTAGTGGTGAGGTGTATGTAAGGCAGGGCTTTTTTACGATGTCCAGACCATGTAACACCTGTGGTGGCAGTGGTCAAATAAACAAGAACCCATGCAGAACATGTTCTGGTAAAGGTTTTGTAAGAGCACAAAAAAAGCTAAAAGTTAAGATACCTGCAGGAATAGACGATGGACAAACATTAAAACTTTCTGGAGAAGGGGAACCAGGAGTAAATGGTGGCCCAGCAGGGGATCTTTATGTTCATCTTGTAATAAGGAAGCATGAATTCTTTGAAAGAAGAGGTTCTAATATAGAATGTATTGTCCCTATAACTTTTGTACAAGCAACACTAGGGGCAGAAATAGAAGTTCCAACACTGGACGGTATAGTTAAAATGAAAATACCTGCAGGAACTCAAAGTGGTAAGACTTTTAGACTTTCAGGTAAAGGTGCTTATAAACTTGGTGCATATACCAGGGGGGATCAGCTGGTCCATGTAAATGTAGAAGTGCCAGTTAAACTATCAAAAGAACAAACAGAACTTTTAAAGAAGTTTGAACAGCTTTCTAATGTTGATTCGGTTCCATCATATAAGAAATATCGTGACAGGATAAAGAAAATCTTCAGCTAGCTCATTTTTTTCAATTATGGTAACTTCTTTTAAAGAGGTTACTTATGAGAATAATAAAAACTATTTTATCTATATCTTTGATTTGCTCTATTTCTATCCTTTTTCTTTCTTGCGCAAAACAAGGTCCAATGAGATCTGTTAAGTCACAGAAAAAAACCACAATTAAAAACAGTACAAACCTAACGGGATCTTCTGCTTACGAACAACTTCAGGTTCTACATAATTCCAGAGAGTATGAAAAATATTTGCAAGAAAGCTCTGGGTTTATAACTGCATATCCTAATTCTGGGTATCTTGACAGAGTGTATAACCAAAGAGGGCTTTTACTTCTTGGAATGAAAAGATATCAAGAAGCGTCAGAAGAACTAAAGAAGGCAAGTGATTTTGGCCCTAGCTCTAGTGTATATGTTTCATCTAATTATTATTATGCGCTGAGCGAGTATAAAAATAATAATCCAGACTCCTCTATAAATGCGATAAAAGAGATAGAAGAAAATAAAACTCAAGATAATGATCTATATGTTAAATCACAAATATTGAAATCTAATATTCAAATGGAAAAAGGAGATAGAAAAGCTGCGCTAAAAAGTCTTGCAGATCTATATAGAGAGACCAATGACCTTGAACTTAAATCAAAGATAAAATTAAACTCACTCTCTATAATAGATAAAATGGATCTATCAGAATTAAAGAGCGTAGAAGGAGAATATACTGATACAGGCCTTGCTGATGCAATCATCTTTAAGCTTGGTGAAAAATATTTTGAAAGTGATAGTGCTGGAGCTGCTAGAGAGAGGTTTAATGACCTTTTATCAACTTTCCCTGAAAGTGAATACAGAAGTCAGGCAGAGAATTATCTTGCACGATTGGAAGGACTTGATAAAGCAGACCCATTTACTATTGGTGTTGTGTTACCTTTAACAGGAAAAAATTCTGCTTACGGGTTGAAAACGCTTTCTGGGATACAACTTGGTGTTGGTGTGTTCGGGCCACAAAGAACAAAGTCCATAATAAAATTATCAGTTATGGATTCACAATCAGATCCTGGTGTAGCCAAAATGGCCGTAGACAAACTTCTTAATGAAGACAAGGTTTCTGCTATTATAGGTCCTCTTGGAGGAGATGAAACAGAGGTTGTTTCAAAACAATGCACTCTGGCTGGTGTCCCCAATATAACCCTTTCCAATAAGGATAATATAGAAGGGCTTGGTAAATATGTTTTCAGGATGTCCATGACGAATAAAAGCCAGATAAGCAGGCTGGTAGATTATGCAATGAATGATATTGGGATAAAACGTTTTGGAATATTATATCCTAATGATAACTATGGACAGGAATTATCAAAATATTTTTGGGAAGAAGTTTTAAGGCGTGGCGGTGAGATACGTGCTGTTGAATATTATGAACCGGGTAAATCTGATTTTAGAGATGAAGTAATGAAATTGTTCGACATATATTATGTTGGAGCAAGATTGCCTGAATATAAAGAAATAGAAAAAGCTATAGAGGAAGAAGAGGCACAACTGATAGCAGAAGGCAAAAAACCATCAAAGAGGAAAAAGGAAGTATCACTACCTCCAATAATAGACTTTGAAGGACTTTTTATACCAGACGATGCAAGGGTCGGGTCACAGATAGCACCATACCTTCCTTATTATGATGTTAAGGATGTTACTCTGCTTGGAACAAACACATGGAATAGTCAAAGGCTAGTGGCTAGAGGCGGAGAACATATAGATGGAGCGATCTTTGTTGATGGTTTTTATTCCAACCCTTCTTTTAAGGAAGGAAATTCTTTTTACCATGAATTTAAAACAGCATTCAATTCTTCTCCTGGTATCTTAGAAGCACAAGGATACGATGCAGGAAGACTTATTGCAAAAGCAATAGATGAGCTTACCGACGGAGGTAAAAAGAAAGAACAGGTTAACAGGGAGTCTGTTAGAAAAGAACTTTTATCTATTGGTTCTTTTACCGGTGCGACAGGGAAAATATCTTTTGATAAGAATGGGGAAGTCCAAAAAGAACTTTTTGTTCTTGGAGTTGATAAAGGAAAAATTATTCTTAAAGAATAGAATATCACTTGAAAAAAATTTTTTTTGTGTGAATATAGGTTTCGTTCTTGGGGTTATTAGTCAAAGAGGGGGGTATCGTGATGACTAATAAGCAGTTGGAATCGATTCGTTCCACACTGATGAAAAAGAAAGAGGACCTTCTCAACAGCTCTCGCAATGCTTTCAGGCAAATGATGGAGAATGATCAAAAACCTTCTGACGAAGGCGACTATGCAGTAGAAGAAGTTAATCAGTACCTTAGTTGCACAATTCAAACTAGGGACAGAAGATGTCTTCTGGACATAGAAAGAGCCTTTAAACGAATGGATGAAGGTGACTATGGTTGTTGTGAAAGTTGTGGAGAACCAATTTCTTATGAAAGATTAAAGATACAACCTTTTTGTTCACTATGTGTTGATTGTATGCAAGACATAGAATTAGAACAAAAAAGATTGGCCTGATCTTTAGACCTTTCATTTATGGTCTCATATAGCAATAATAAGGGATGAAACCCTTATTAATAAGCTTTCTCCCGCCCACCACTAATCTTGTTTAAGTACCTAAACTTTATTATTAAATTTCCGATAAGTGTTAACAGAGCATAGACCACTATTGGAGGTTGAACCATGAGTACTTCTGTAATGCCGTTATTACCAGTTAGGGACATAGTAGTTTTCCCATATATGATACTTCCACTTTTTGTTGGCAGGGATAATTCTATAAAAGCCGTAGAAGAAGCGCTTGAAGGTAATAGGTTGGTGTTCCTATCTGCACAAAAAAACATGCTAGATGAAGCACCAACACCAGATCAGATATATGAAACAGGTACTGTTGCAATGATAGTAAGAATGAAAAAACTTCCAGACGGGAGAGCAAAAGTTCTTATACAAGGGATGCATAAAGCTGTAATAAAATCGTTTGAACAGACAGATCCGTTCTTTAAAGTTAAAGTAGAGAATATAGAAGAGAAAGAACTTGATGTAAGCAATCCGGAAATATCTGCTTTAATGAGGAACATCCGAGAGCAAATAGAAAAAATAGTAGCGATGGGAAAACTGCTTTCACCAGACATACTTGTAGTAATGGATGAAATAAAAGACGGAAGCAAGATAGCAGACATAATAGCGGCCAACATTGGACTTAATGCACAGGATGCACAGCAAATATTGGAACAAACAGATCCTTTAAAGAAACTATATAAAGTTAATGAACATCTATTGAAAGAAGCAGAGATAATCTCTTTACAGAACAAAATAAACAATATGGCAAAAGACGAAATGACAAGAGCTCAAAAAGAATACTTCTTAAAGGAACAGATGAAAGCGATTAAGTCTGAACTTGGTGACAACGACGGAAAAAATGAAGACATGAGCGATATAAGAAGAAAGCTTACAGAAATAAAAATGCCAGAAGAAGTTAAAATAGAGGCTTTTAAACAACTTGATAGATTAGAAAGAATGCATCCTGATGCAAGTGAATCTGCGGTATTAAGGACGTATCTTGAGTGGATAACAGAAACACCATGGATGATAAATAGCGAAGATAATATGGACCTTGAGCATGCAAAGAAAATATTAGACGAGGATCATTATGACCTTGAAGAAATAAAGGAGAGGATAATAGAGCATCTTGCTGTTAGTAAGCTTAATAAGAAAATAAAAGGACCTATACTTTGTTTCGTTGGCGCACCTGGAGTTGGTAAAACATCATTAGGAAAATCCATAGCAAGGGCTCTTGGCCGTAAGTTTGTAAGAATATCTCTTGGTGGAGTTAAGGATGAGGCAGAAATAAGGGGTCATAGACGTACCTACGTTGGAGCTATGCCAGGCAAGATAATACAAAGTCTTAAACAGGCTGGTACAAATAATCCTGTTTTTGTACTCGATGAAATAGATAAACTTGGAGCAGATTTTAAGGGTGATCCTAGTTCTGCATTATTAGAAGTTCTTGATCCAGAACAAAACTTTTCTTTTAGAGACCATTACATGAACCTTCCTTTTGATCTTACCAATGTAATGTTTATAGCTACAGCTAATATGTGGGACACAATACCTCCTGCTTTAAGGGACAGAATGGAAACTATAAATCTTTCTGGTTACACCTCAGAAGAAAAAATAAAAATAGCTCAAAAACATTTGATACCAAAACAGCTAAATGAAAATGGTTTAGAGAATAAAAACATTAAATTTACAGACAAAGTGTTGTTGAAAATAATAACACAGTACACCAAAGAGGCTGGCGTTAGAACCTTAGAAAGACTTATAGGTAAGATCTGCAGGAAGACGGCAAAGCTTATAGCTACTGATAAAAATTTTCCAGAAAAGATAACACCACAGTTGGTAGAAAAATATCTTGGCTGTCCTTTGTACATATCAGAAGAAAAGAATGTTAGTGATGAAATAGGTATCTCAACCGGTCTTGCTTGGACACAATATGGTGGTGAGATATTGATGATAGAAGTTGCTTCTTCTAAAGGTAGTGGACTAAAGATGACAGGTAACCTTGGTGAAGTAATGAAAGAATCTGCAACCACCGCCCTTAGTTATGTTAAAACCATGGCACAGCAGTATGGCATAGCAGAAGATTATTTTCAGCATAACGAAGTACATGTTCATTTTCCTTCTGGTGCTGTTCCAAAAGATGGACCTTCTGCTGGTATTGCAATAGCTACGGCTATAATTTCACATATAACTGGTCGTCCTGTATCAAAGGATGTTGCAATGACTGGAGAAATAAGTTTATCTGGAAAGGTTCTTCCTATAGGAGGGCTTAAGGAAAAAGCACTTGCGGCAATGAGGGCTGGTATAAAAGTTATTATAGCTCCAGAGTTGAACAAGAAGGACCTTGTGAACATACCAGCTGAATTTAAAAAGAAGCTTAAATTCATATTTGTTGAAAGAGTTGATGATGTTATTGATGCGGCACTGTTGCCCAAGAAGATAGAGTCTGTAGAATTCTTTAAGGGTTCAAAAAAACAGGTTAAAGCTGTAGCTTAAATAACGGTTGTCTAATCCCCGTACAGTATCTATTATATAGATGTACTAATAACGGGGTGTGCTTTGGCAAAAAAAATAAGTCTAAAGATAATAGAAGGTAATAACATAGATACAATCTTCGAACTTGAAGATGATAAACGTTATGAAGTAAGAAGAGTTCCACCCACGGGGATACCAGATAATATAGATAGAAAACTTGCTATTTTTTTAGCAGATCCAGAAGTATCAAAATTACATGCAAGCCTTACTGTGATGTCTGGAGAGTTGATTGCGCAGGACCTTGGCAGTACTAACGGAATCTATGTTAATGGTAAAAGAGCGTCTAAAGCTTTAATATCAAATAATGATAAACTAAGAATAGGCACAACTGTTTTTCTTGCTATCTGTGTTGAAGAGAACCTTTCTGAATCCAGAACTTTTATAGGCAAAGCACCTTCTCAATATTCAAAATCCACTCATGACTTTAAAAAACTTGCCAAAGTTCTAGACGATAAAATAGTTTTTCAACCAGACATGAGGATACAGCCTCCTTACAATGTTGGTGATAAGGCTTTTGATATATTTGTAAAACTTCTTGATACAACAGCCACGTTGGATAGTGATGAACATCCAATACAAGGAATGGTAGATGGATACTTCTTTAGTGTGAAGGCTCTTACTGGACCAAATGAAGGAGATGTTTTTGATTTTTATAAAAAACAAATAGTGGTCGGAAGAACAAAAGATCTTTGGTTGAAAGATAAAAGTATTTCAAGGGAACATGCCATAGTTGAGATAGCTGGCAAAGGTATTTTTAAGATCCGCGACCTTGGAAGCCAAAATGGTACTTTTATAAATGATCAAAAAGTTCAAATAGCTTCATTTAGAGAAGATGACATAGTTAGATTGGGGGACACGGCATTAAGTTTTTCATACAAAGCGGAGGATTTTTAAACAGGTTTGCTTTCTTATAAAAGTGTTTTGATGTGGTCCTTTTCTTGTTATATAGTTGATTAAGAGGTTTTTTTGAAAAATATATTTGTAAGATCTTTTGTCTCTGTATTAGGTTTGGGTTATATACCAGTGGCGCCAGGGACTTTTGGTACTCTTGGTGGTTTTTTATTTTGGTATTTCTACGCAAGACATATGTCACAGTTTAGTCTTTTAATGTTAACACTCGTATTGATAATTTTATCTTGTTATATCAGTAGCTTGGCAGAAAAAGTGTACAACGAAAAGGATAGCCAAAAGATAGTCATAGATGAATTTTGTGGATATCTTGTGAGTATCCTATTTGTGGGAAAACAGCTTTATATGGGCCTTTTAGGGTTTGCCCTTTTCAGACTTTTTGATATCTTTAAACCTTGGCCAGTTAGGAATTTTGAGCGTTTGCCAAAAGGAATCGGGGTCGTAATGGACGATGTGATGGCTGGTCTTTATGCAGGAATTATTCTATGGATAATATCTATTCTATTAGGAGGGTGAAATGGCAATAGGAACAACGAACAACTTGTCTGTTCAGGACAAGAAAAAAGCACTTGAGTTGGCGGTTTCTTCTATAGAGAAACAGTTTGGTAAAGGCTCTATCATGAGGCTTGGTGAAGATGACAAGTTAGATAAAACTATAGACGTTGTATCTACTGGTTCTTTAGGCTTAGACATAGCTCTAGGCGTTGGTGGTATACCAAGAGGAAGGATCGTGGAAGTTTATGGTCCAGAGGCTTCTGGAAAAACAACATTGGCTTTACACATGATAGCTGAAACACAAAAGAACGGTGGTGTGGCCGCTTTTGTCGATGCTGAACATGCTCTTGATGTTAGTTATGCTGGAAAACTTGGTGTTGATACCGAGAATCTTTTGATATCTCAGCCAGATAGTGGCGAACAAGCTTTAGAAATTACCGATACACTTGTTAGATCTGGTGCTGTGGATATTCTTATAGTTGACTCTGTGGCAGCACTTGTGCCTAAAGCAGAAATAGAAGGCGACATGGGTGACTCACACATGGGCTTGCAAGCAAGATTAATGTCACAGGCACTAAGAAAACTTACTGGAAGCATAAGCAGGTCAAAATGTATAGTCGTTTTCATTAACCAAATAAGAATGAAACTCGGCATTATGTTTGGTAATCCAGAAACAACTACAGGTGGTAATGCATTAAAATTCTATTCATCTGTAAGATTGGACATAAGAAGAGTTGGAGCAATAAAGGATGGCGAAAATAATATAGGTAGCAGGACCAGAGTTAAAATAGTTAAGAATAAGGTGGCTCCACCATTCAGAGAAGTTGAGTTTGATGTAATATACGGACAGGGTATATCAAAAATAGGTGAACTTATAGACTGCGGAGTTAACGCTAACATTATAGACAAGAGTGGTTCTTGGTTCTCTTATAACGGCGACAAGATAGGTCAGGGTAAAGACAGTGTTGAAACATACCTAAGAGAGCATCCAGAAATATCAAAAGAAATAGAGAACAGGATACTTGCTCACCATGGTGTTAAAAGCAACACGGTGGAACAGGAAGTAAAACCAGCAGGAAAAACAACTGGCAAGAAGGCTCATGCCGAAGAAGCAAAGAGCAACTGAGGAGAGCCCTCAAAGAAAGGCGGCGGATCTTTTAGCCAGAAGACCTCATTTTAGTAATGAGCTAAGGCAAAAGTTGCTAAAAAAGGGGTTTGAAGAAAAGCAGGTTGATGAAGTAATAGAGGATTTTAAAAGGCGTGGTTATCTTGATGATGATGACCGCGCCTTTTTGTATCTTGAAGAGCTTGGCCGTAAAAGGTTTGGCAAGAACGAGGCTGTAAGACGACTCATGCTTAAGGGACTTTCAAAAGACAAAGCCCTTTCTTTAGCGGGGTCTTTTTTCCTTGAAAATGATGAAATAGCGAATATAAGATATCTTTTGGATAAGAAAAAGTTTAACCTCAAAGACGTAAAGGGCTTAAAGAAAGCATACGACTTTTTAATGAGAAGAGGTTTTGGCTTGGATCGTATTCGGGAGGTATTAAGGGTTGAAGATATCTGAAGTCAGAAAAATATTTTTAGATTATTTCAAAGAAAAAGGACACACTGTAGTTCCAAGCTCAAACCTACTTCCTAAAAAAGATCCAACACTTTTGTTCACTAATGCAGGGATGAATCAATTCAAGGATGTTTTTCTTGGCCTTGATTCAAGGGATTATAAAAGAGCTAGCTCTTGTCAAAAATGTGTTAGGGCTGGAGGTAAACACAACGATCTTGAGAATGTAGGCTTTACTTACAGACATCATACTTTTTTTGAGATGTTAGGTAATTTTTCTTTTGGAGATTATTTTAAGAAAGAAGCAATAGAATATGCTTGGGAACTTCTTACAAAGAGATATGGAATACCAACAGATAAACTTTTTATTACGGTATACAAAGACGACGACGAGGCATATGATCTTTGGAACAAGAATATTGGCGTACCTACAAATAAAATATTCAGGTTAGGTGATAAGGATAATTTTTGGTCTATGGGCGAAGTTGGACCTTGTGGCCCTTGTTCAGAAATATACTATGATCATGGTTCTGAACATGGTTGCGGAAAACCAGATTGTAAGGTTGGCTGTGACTGTGACCGTTATGTTGAAATATGGAATCTGGTCTTCATGCAGTACAATAGAGATGAAAAAGGCAAATTAACAAAACTTCCAAAACCAAGCATAGATACTGGTGCAGGTTTAGAAAGGCTTACAGCAGTGATGCAGGGTGTGGCTAGCAATTATGATATAGACGTGTTTAAGAACATAAAAAAGCACATACAAAAAGGCAAAGAACACGAAGGTTCTTGCAACGCCATAGCAGACCATCTTCGTAGTATTGCTTTTTTAATAAGTGACGGCTGTTTTCCTTCTAATGAAGGAGCTGGTTATGTATTAAGAAGGATAATAAGACGAGCTATTCGCCATGGAAAGCTGCTTGGTTTTGACTCACCGTTCCTTTATAAGAACATTCCAGTAGTTTGCGATCTAATGGGGGATGCATATCCCGAACTCGTTTCATCAAAAAATGATATACAAAAAATATTGCTATCAGAAGAAGAAAAATTCTTTGAAACACTTGATAAGGGATTAAGTCTTTTAGAGAAGGAGTTAGCTTCTTTAAGTAAAGGCAAAAAACTTAACGGTCAAACAGCGTTCAAACTTTATGACACTTATGGTTTCCCTTTGGATCTTACACAGATGATATGTAAGGAAAAAGATATAGACGTAGATATTGCTGGTTTTGAAAAAGAAATGGAGAACCAAAGGACTATGGCAAGAACAGCAAGAACAAAGAATCAATCAACAGATTCAAAGATAAGTGATGCCGATATAGAAGTCGTTAAAACAGCAGTGTCTTCAATAAAATTTGATTTTATTGGTTATGAGGAATTTTCATCTAAAGCAAAATGTCTATTGATCATTAAGGACGGCAAAATAGTAGAAGAGCTGAATAAAGGCGATAAGGGTATTTTAATATTCGACAAAACACCTTTTTATGCCGAATCTGGAGGACAAATAGCAGACACTGGTACTATCGAACTTGACGGTAAGGAACTTGCAGAAGTAGTGTCTGTACAAAAACCTGTGTCTGGTATTCATCTCCATTTAGTTTCTGAAGTATCTTCTAATATAAAGAAAGGCAAAGAGTATGATCTTGTTGTGTCAAAAGAATTAAGGCATCTTATACAGAACAATCATACAGCAACCCATATGTTACATCATCTATTAAGAGCTAAACTTGGTGAGCATGTAAAACAAGCTGGGTCTTTGGTTAACAGCAAATTTTTTACTTTTGATTTTAATCATTATGAAAAAATACCTAATGATATTTTGAGTGAAATAGAAAAAGAACTTAATCTTTGGATATTAAGAGGGGACGGAGTTTCTTTTTCATATATGTCATACAATGATGCAGTTAAGAGTGGCGCCATGGCTTTGTTCGATGAAAAATATGGCGACAAAGTAAGGGTGGTAAAGATAGGTAATAAGAGCTTTGAACTTTGTGGTGGGACTCATGTTAACAATACTTCTGATATAGGTGTCTTTAAGATAATAGCAGAAGAAAGTACCGGTGCTGGTGTTAGAAGGATACGTGCTACCACGTCCTTTAACGCCTATGAAATATTTGAATCTGCCCAAAAGATAGTTAAACAAGTCTCTAATGAACTTAAATGTTCAGAACCTGAACTTATGGATAAGGTAGGGCAAATATTAGAAGAGAATAAAAAGTTCAAAAAAGAAAATGATGAATTTAGGTCTGTTCTTGCAAAAGGGGTCCTTGAAAGATCAATAGGATCTGCAGAACAAATAAATGATATTAAGTTCCTTTTTACAGAAGTGAATGGAGCTTCTGCCAAAGATCTACGTGAATATTCTGAGTACGTTAAGTCAAAAGGCATAGACCTTGCGATACTTTATACTGGTAGTGATAGTGGCTCCTCCATAGTTATAACTGCCTCTAAAAAAGCTTCATCAAAAATACCAGCTTCTGAACTTATGAAGTATCTAAGTTCTTTGGTTGGTGGAAAAGGTGGCGGAAATCCAGAATATGTTCAGGGTGGAGGAGTTGATATAAGTAAATTAGTGGGTGCATTACCAAAGATAAAAGAATTCATATCTAATAGATAGAGGTGATAGTTTTGAATAAAAAGAAGAAGAAAAAAAGTTTTTTTGTGTTGTTGTTTAAATTAACAGTCATATCTTTTATATTTTTATTGATATTCTCTGTCCTCTTGGGCATGGGTTTGTATCTTACATATTCAAAGAATCTTCCAAAAATAATCACAGTAAAAGACTATAAACCAAGGGTGGTAAGCAACGTTTATGATAAGAACGGAACAAAGATAGGAGAATTTTATAGGGAGAAAAGAGATATTATCGCCTATGAAGATATGCCAAAGATAGTAATAAATGCGTTTGTGGCTTCTGAGGACGGAAAGTTTTTTGAACATAAAGGAATAGACTTTGCAGGTATAGTTAGAGCGATGATTGTTAACTTTAAGAGCGGACAATTCTCTCAAGGTGGGAGTACTATAACTCAACAGGTTGCTAGAAGCCTTTTACTTAGTAACGAGAAAAAAATATCAAGAAAAATAAAAGAAGCTATTTTAGCAGGCAGGATAGAAAGCAGACTTACAAAACACGAGATACTATATCTGTATCTTAATCAGATATTCCTTGGGCATAATGCATATGGTGTACAGGCAGCAGCAAGTCAGTATTTTAATAAAGAGGCCAAAAACCTTACTCTTGCAGAAGCGGCATTACTTGCAGGATTGCCACAAGCTCCTTCAAAGTGGTCTCCTTTCCTTAATCCAGATAAAGCAAAAGAAAGACAGGTGTATGTTCTTAATAGAATGGTAGAGGACGGATATATAACAAAAGAGGATGCTCTTAAAGCGGCAAATGAACGTCTTAAATTACACAAACACGTTGATCACAATTTACAGTATGCACCATACTTTGTTGAATTTGTTAGACGTTATTTATTCTCTAAATACGGAGCAGATAAAGTCCTTGATGAAGGATGGAAGATATATTCAACACTTGATCTTGATATGCAAAAAGCAGCAGATGAGGCAGTTAAACAAGAGATAGAAAAGCTGGACAAGGAACAAGGTTTTAGAGGGCCAATAAAGAGGATTAGTTCAGATAAAGATATAAAAGAAGAATTAGAAAAGATACACATGGAATCCGTAAACTCAGTAAGAGGATATATATTATTTCCTGAACTTTGGCAGGAATTCAAATTCAGGAACAAGATGTTCGTTATAGAAGATAAAAAAGATAAAAGCGAACACCTGAGTATGAAAACAGCTCCTACCCCAATAGACAAAGGGAAGAATTACAAAGCGATAGTCATGGGCATAAATGAAAAAACTCAGGAAATAAAAATAAAAGTTGGTAACGTTGATGGTGTTATAAAGAAAGATGGTTACTCGTGGGCACATCCTGGGAAACTAGGGCAAGGTTTTCTTAGAAAAGGTGATGTTGTATATGTTGCCATCATGAGGCTCATTATTATCATTTAACGTTACAGACGGTTCTATAAATGCAATGGTTGGTGGTTATAAATATAAAAGTTGTGCGGTGGCAAGATTAAGTGGTTCTGGCGATGCTGGGTGTAGTGAGTTCAATAGAGCATATCAAGCAAAAAGACAAGCTGGTTCAACTTTTAAACCTGTTGTTTATGCAGCTGCACTTGATAATGGATATACGCCGACAACTATTATAGTTGATGCACCTATAGTTTATGAA